>CALVDP010000021.1 GCA_944326315.1 uncultured Bacteroidales bacterium | reverse complement strand
CAGAAGCCGAGAGCTTTCCCGAGGCGCCACAGGATATGTGGCGAAGCCAAATATCGCAGAAGCCGAGAGCTTTCCCGAGGCGCCACAGGATATGTGGCGAAGCCAAATATCGCAGAAGCCGAGAGCTTTCCCGAGGCGCAACAGGATATGTGGCGAAGCCAAATATCGCAGAATTATGGAACAGAAGCATGAAGGACGTGAAGGAGAAGTCCCGAAGGGACCGCGACCGGAGGAAGCGAAACCGACGACAAACCGAATGGAATACCAAATTTATTTTTGGATATTCCTGAGGTGCGAAGGAGGAAAACCTGTCAAGGTTAATCCCCCTGATAGGGGTCGTGAGCGGTTTATGAGAATGTCCGGTGGACATTCGAAAGCGAACAGAGGGGGTTAGGATGAATTTAGTCTTTCAAAGAAAGACATTCGGGGGCACCCCGGATATGTGGCCGAAGGGCAAATATCCGAAATATTTTTCGCGATAGCGATAATGGAAAATCTGATCCGAATGCCGGAAAAAGACTATTTTACAGCAACAGCCTCTATCTCGACCTTGACACCCATCGGAAGCGCAGCCACCTGATAGCAGGCCCTTGCAGGCTTCTCAGATGTAAAGAATTCGGAATAGACAGCGTTCATCGCCCCGAAGTCAGCTATGTCCGCAAGCAGGACAGTAGTCTTGACAACATTGGAATAAGTCATCCCGGCCTTCTCCAGGATGGCACCTACATTCTTGAGCGACTGTCTTGTCTGGGCTTCTATGCTTTCCGGCACCGTACCGTCAGACGGCACTACAGGAATCTGACCGGAAATGTAGAGAGTTCCGTTCACCTCTACAGCCTGTGAATAAGGCCCGACGGCCTTAGGCGCATTTTCTGTTGCTATAATCTGTTTCATAACTTGTAGTCCCGAGCAGAATCGAACTGCTATCTAAAGTTTAGGAAACTTCCATTCTATCCGTTGAACTACGGGACCATTTACAGAAGGGTCTGCCTATTCGGCACTCTTCTGGATAATCTGACGACCTCTGTAGTATCCGCACTCAGGGCATACTCTATGATACAGAACGGTCGCACCACAGTTAGAGCAGGTTGCCGTAGTAGGAACCACTGCCTTATCATGTGTTCTTCTCTTGTCTCTTCTCTGTTTTGAGACCTTGTGTTTCGGATGTGCCATTTTATATTACAATTTTTACGTTCCAAAATATGTTCAAGCTTTCCCGCCGAGAATATCCTTCAGGGACGCAAAGGGACTTTCCGTCTTAACATCACCCCCTCCAGACACCTTTATTCCGGACATCAGGTACTTCATCACCTCCTGATTGCATTCTCCGTCAGGATGGAAACGTCTTGGAGGAAGCGACAGACATACATAATCGTATATCACCTGTGCCATGTCGAGCACGGCATCTTCCCCGGCAAGCCAGACCACCTCACGGCCGGAAGAATCATCCTCCGCATTTTCCCCGTCATCACCGTCCCCGAACTTGACTGTCAGCATTGCATCCGTCTCCACGGGTATCAGCACCGGATCAAGACACCTGTCACAAGCCACCTGCACATTTCCCGACACATGACAATCGACGCCCGTATAACTTCCGGACTTCTCTGTCTCGACAGAAGCCATGAGATCCGCATCCAGAATCTCGGTATTGCCAAAGCTTTCAAAAAACTCCTTGCCGACCCGCAGGTCGCGTCTGGTCCGTCCATGGACCAATCCATTTAAAGGCAGAAGAAAATCATTCTTGTTCATAACCCGTAAACAGATTTGAGCGTGCAAAGATATATATAATTTTTATAAAATCAATCTAAATTTCCACTTTTTCGCTTTCTTTCTATTTCATCAAGGATAATTTTCCTGATTCTCATAGATTTAGGCGTAACCTCCACAAGCTCGTCTTCCTGGATATATTCCAGAGCCTCTTCCAGGGAAAATATCACTGGCGGCGGAAGCATTACCTTGTCATCGCTTCCGGATGCCCTCATGTTGGTCAGCTTCTTCGTCTTGCATATATTGATATTGAGATCCCTCTCCCTTGTATGCTCCCCGACGACCTGACCTGCATATATCTCATCTCCAGGATTTACGAAGAAACGTCCCCTGTCCTGCAGCTTGTCCATCGAATAGGCCACGGCAACACCAGTCTCCAGAGACACAAGCGACCCGTTGGTCCTGCTCTCGATATCACCCTTGTATGGCTCGTATCCCTTGAACCTGTGGGCTACCACCGCCTCGCCCTGGGTAGCGGTGAGGAGATTGCTTCTGAGCCCCATGAGTCCCCTGGCAGGAATATCGAAGTCAAGATGCGTCCTGTCTCCTCTTGTCTCCATGTGGATAAGGGCGCCCTTCCTTCTGGTCGAAATTTCGATGGCCTTACCTACAAATTCCTCCGGGACTTCTATGGTGAGGTTCTCAATCGGCTCGCAGCGCTGCCCGTTGATGGTCTTGTCCAGGACTTTCGGCTGGCCGACCTGGAGCTCGAATCCTTCCCTTCGCATGGTCTCTATAAGCACGGACAGATGCAGCACTCCCCTTCCGTATACAATGAAGGAATCAGCGTTGGGTCCCGGCTTCACCCTGAGGGCGAGATTTTTCTCAAGCTCCTTTTCGAGCCTTTCCTTCAGGTGCCTTGATGTCACGTATTTCCCTTCCCGCCCGAAGAACGGCGAATTGTTGATACAGAAAAGCATGCTCATGGTCGGCTCATCCACTTCGATAGGAGGAAGCGGCTCCGGATTCTCATAGTCGGCCACCGTGTCGCCTATCTCGAAGCCTTCCAGTCCCACGACAGCACATATGTCACCACATTGCACTGTATCGACCTTGGTCTTGCCGAGTCCGTCAAAGACCATAAGGTCGCGGATCTTCTGCTTCTGTATTATATCGTATCTCTTGCAGAGACTTATGTTCATGCCTGATCTGAGCTCTCCCCTGGTCACCCTGCCCACGGCTATACGGCCCACATACGGGGAATATTCAAGGGAAGAAATCAGCATCTGCGGAGTGCCCGGATTATGGGCCGGAGCAGGTATCTCCGACAATATGGTATCCAGCAGCGGTGTAATGTCGGATGTCGGCTTTCTCCAGTCGTATGACATCCATCCCTGCTTCGCGCTTCCGTACAAAGTCTTGAAGTCCAGCTGGTCGTCAGTGGCATTGAGCGAGAACATCAGGTCGAAGACCTCCTCCTGCACCTCGTCAGGCCGGCAGTTCTGCTTGTCCACCTTGTTGATGACCACTATCGGCTTCTTGCCCATTTCAATCGCCTTCTGGAGCACGAACCTGGTCTGCGGCATACATCCTTCAAAGGCATCCACCAGCAGCAGGACTCCGTCCGCCATGTTGAGCACACGCTCCACCTCTCCTCCGAAATCGCTGTGCCCCGGAGTATCAATGACATTGATCTTGACTCCCTTGTACGGGACAGACACATTCTTCGCCAGAATTGTAATGCCTCTTTCCCTCTCGATATCGTTGTTGTCGAGTATAAGCTCACCCATCTTGTCTTCGCGCGCCTGCTTCGCCTGATATATCATGCGGTCCACAAGCGTGGTCTTGCCATGGTCGACGTGTGCGATGATTGCAATATTCCTGATTTCCATACAATAAATATATTCTCTGTAAACAAGACAGCATGCCGCAACAGGCTGTCTGCCGTGATATTTCCCGGCTGCAGGCATCCTTCCCGACGTCCTGAATATGTTCCGGAAAGTTATTGCGCTGAATTCCAGCACAGACGGACTGCAGCGTCATTGAAAAACGGAGTGCAAAAGTAGAAAATTCTCGAATTAAAATAAAGTTTTTATCAGTTTTTTCCTGTCGTGAACGAAGTTTTTATATTATTTTTGCACCTGACTTTTCTTAGAAGCCCATTTATAATGACTGAAAAAATCATAATCCTTGATTTCGGCTCGCAGGTGACGCAGCTCATTGGACGGAGGCTCCGGGAGCTTAACGTATACTGTGAGATATATCCGTTCAACAAGATCCCTGCACTTGACGGCAGTGTGAAAGGAATAATACTCTCCGGAAGTCCGTTCTCGGTAAGGGATGCCAATGCCCCGCAGGCAGACCTGGAGGGTATCAAGGGAAGATTCCCGCTGCTCGGGATATGCTACGGAGCACAATATCTTGCCTACAGGTACGGCGGTGAGGTCGACGCATCCATAGCAAGGGAGTACGGACGCGCAATGCTGGATATCACGAAGCCGGATTCACCTCTGCTGAAGGGAGTGTTTTCCCATTCGCAGGTATGGATGTCGCACGGTGACACCATAGCCCGTCTTCCTGAAAACGCGGAGGTGATAGCCTCCACGGCAGACGTCACGAATGCTGCATACCATATAAAAGGCGAAGACACATACGCGGTACAGTTCCATCCGGAAGTCTACCATACGGCAGAAGGAAGCAGGATACTTGCGAATTTCGCCCTCGGGATATGCGGATGCAAGGGAGACTGGACTCCGGCCTCTTTCGTAGACACCACAATAGCGGAACTCAAGGAAAAACTCGGAAACGACAAGGTGATCCTCGGCCTCAGCGGAGGTGTTGATTCGACAGTTGCCGCCGTACTCCTCAACAAGGCTGTCGGGCACAACCTGACCTGCATATTCGTGAACAACGGACTGCTGCGCAAAAACGAGTTCGAAGATGTGATGGCGTCATACAAAGACATGGGGCTGAATGTCATAGGGGCCGATGCATCGGAAGCATTCCTTGAAGAGCTGGCAGGCGTCACCGAGCCGGAGAAGAAAAGGAAAATCATCGGCAGGCTCTTCGTCGAGACATTCGACAGCTATGCCCGCAAGATAGAGAACGCAAGATGGCTTGCCCAAGGCACAATATATCCTGATGTCATAGAATCCGCATCAGTCAACGGGCCGTCATCCACAATCAAGTCCCACCACAATGTGGGCGGACTTCCGGAAAAGATGAACCTGAAGATAGTCGAGCCGCTCCGCTCCCTTTTCAAGGATGAAGTCAGGAGGGTCGGCAGGGCTCTCGGCATCAAGGACGAACTGATCGGGAGACACCCTTTCCCGGGGCCGTCACTTGCAATCAGGATTCTCGGGGAGATTACCAAGGAGAAGCTTGCGATACTGCGTGAGGCTGACGACATATATATCCGCGGGCTCAGGGAGTACAAGATAGACGGGGTACCTTCCGCATCCGACCCTACCGTCACCGCACACAACCTGTACGATTCGATCTGGCAGGCCGGAGCTATCCTGCTGCCTGTAAAAAGCGTCGGGGTGATGGGTGACGAGCGCACCTACGAATATACGATAGCCCTCCGCGCCGTCATATCCACAGACGGCATGACGGCTGACTGGGTGCACCTGCCATACGACTTCATGGCCAAGGTCAGCAACGATATCATCAACAAGGTGCGCGGAGTGAACAGGGTAGTATATGACATCAGTTCAAAACCACCGGCAACCATCGAATGGGAATAAGATTATTCCTTGTACCAGCTCTTGTATTCCATATAGCCTGCGGCATTTCCGCGGGCCATTGAAGTGACGGCATCGGACCCGTCCCTGACCTTTCGTGCAGGAACACCGGCATAGACTCCGGGTTCAAGCACGGAATTCGCCAGGACCACCGCCCCGGCACCGATGACCGTACCGTCAGGAACTATGGCGTTGTCCATGACTATGGCTCCCATGCCGACCAGCACGTCATTGCCTATAACGGCCCCGTGCACTATCGCATTGTGGCCGATGGATACGTCATTCCCTATCCTGACCACAGACTTGTGGTTTGTGGCATGCATCACAGCCCCGTCCTGGACATTCACCCTGTCGCCAAGCACAATGCTGCCGACATCGCCTCTCAGGACTGCACCGTACCATATACTGCAGTCATCCCCGACCGTGACATCACCTGCAAGCACGGCATTGTCCGCGATGAAGACATCCCTGCCGATTACGGGTCTGTGTCCCCTGAGCTCCTTTATGATCATATTCCGATCCTCCTACCATCCCTTGGAGATATTGTCCGCAATCATGTCCACAAGCCTGCGCCTTGCCTCTACCGAGGCCCATGCTGTGTGTGGAGTAAGAGAGAGACGCTCCTGATGTCTTGCAAGAGAAAGAGGGTTCCTGACATTCATCGGCTCTGCGGTGTAGACATCCATGCCTGCGCCGGCGATAACTCCCTCATCCACGGCCCTGGCCAATGCAGCTTCATCCACAATGCCACCGCGCCCCATGTTGACTATAACCGCATGAGGCTTCATAAGGGACAGCTCCTTCTCACCTATCAGGCCTGATGTCTTCTCATTCAGCGGGGCATGGACCGACACGACATCAGAATCCGACATCAGACGCTCCAGCGATACACTTGGATAGTCCGTGCAATGCGAGGTACCGGAAGTCGAATAGTAGATGACATCCATACCGAAAGCCCTGGCCACCTCAGCTACCCTGTGTCCTATCGTCCCCATGCCGACAATACCCATGGTCTTGCCGGAAAGCTCGAAGAAAGGCATGCTTACATCAGTGAACAGCCCGCTCCAGGAATACCTGCCGCTCTTGACTTTCCAGTCATAATACGGCAGCTTCCCCACAAGGCTGAGTATGTGCATGAAAGTGCTCTGCACCACGGATTCCGTAGAATAGCCAGCGACATTCCTTACCGGAATACCCTTTGAAGCCGCATAGTCGAGATCTATATTGTTGACCCCCGTAGCCGCCTCACATATCAGCCGGAGCCGGGGTGCGGCATCAATGAGCCCGCTGGTCACCTTGACCTTGTTGACAATAAGCACATCACAGTCCGCTACCCTTTCCAAGGCTTCGGCAGGAGTAGATACCGGCCAGCAGACAAGTTCGCCAAGTCTTTCTATCGGAGCGAAAGACACGTCACCGAGAGTGGCGGCGTCCAGAAATGTCATTTTCATAATCAGTATTCCATATTGACAGACATGCGGTGCACGTCAGATTATCTCCATATCCTCAGAACGCATCCAGCCCTGGCGGCCGTCAGCAAGCTCGATGTTCCTCCAGTCCCCGACCTCGTCAAGTATCTGCACCTTGGTACCTTCATGAAGGATGAACAGATCGGTCGATGTCTCTGACGAAGGAGAACTCTTCACGGATACCACCGGTGTCATGATGATGGCCCCGTCTTTCCTGGAATAGTCCGACTTCTGCCAGAATGCGAACGACATGGACATCACGGCAAGCAGGAAGAAGACTATCGCGCAGAAGAAGCCCGTCCTTCTCAGTCCGAGCGATGATGCAGACAGGAAAAGCAGAAGGAGGGAAACAGCCGTTATTAGCACGAACACAAGCCCTGCAACAGCCCATGTATCTGAATCAAGAGCATAGCAAAGGTTCCTTGTCCATGTCTTCAGTATGAATTCCGGGACCGGTTCAATCCTGTCCTGGATGAAATCCGACACTACGGTCCTGTTGTACCGTGCATCAGAATATGACGGATCGAGTTTCAGTGTCCTTTCATAATAAAGTATGGCCCTGGACATATCACCCGCCTTGTAATATGCATTTCCGAGATTGCAGTACAAGGCTGCGGACTCAAGGCCGAGCCCCTCGACCGCCGTATATGAATCCACAGCATCCTGCCAGCGTCCGTCGGCATAAGCCGTATTCGCCGCACTGAACAGGGAATCCACATAACTGTCAGCAGCAAAGCCGCTCATCGGCACAGCAAGCATCATGAATACGGTCACGACCCTGGCTGCAGACATATTCTTTCTGTTCTTCATATATGAATCTATCGATGATATCACCTCCACGGCCTCCTTGTAATGCGCCTCCATGGCCGCATTGCCGGCATCCGGAGCATAGCGGGCGAACTCACAGGCATCCACTACGGCGGAGAATCTCTCCACTACATCTGACGGGACACCTCTTGCAGCAAGCTCTTCTGCCACACGGTCCTTCGAAAAGTCCGCGGCAGGCATGTTCAGCTTATCGGAGATATATCCGGTCAAAGCCTTGTGAAGCTCCTCATAGAATGCCGTATAGATATTCCTGGACAGATATTCCGAAGCCTTGTGCAGACGTTTCCTGGCCATCTTGGTGGCTGCCCTGTTCTTGGATCCGACAACATCCGCCCTGCGTGCCGTAAGGAATTCAATCAGGAAATACATGGCAACGGACAAGAGTACTATCAGCCCGAAGAGCACCCAGAAAGCGGCTGACCCGGTGAAGAAGTCCCCTTTGGGCGACAGAGACGTATTCTTGACATCTATGAACCGGATATCCTGGTTTAGGTCCTTTACGCCACGCTGTGCCACCCCGGGAACGGCAGCCGGGCCTGCAGATACGCTTTCATTTCCCTTGGCTACAGTGAAAGGCAGGACAGGAGTCTCCACAGTGACATATTTACCTGCTCCGATGTCATAATAGCTGTACCTGATCGGAGCTATCGCAAAGTCCCCTGCGCTTCTCGGTATGAACGGGAATTCGTAAGTCTTGCTTCCGGAAACGCCTCCGGATGCCTTGTCAATGGACTCCGATACCTTCGTGTCATACACCTCGAAGTCCGGCGGGAATACCACATCCGGCTCTTCAAGCAGAGAGACATTGCCCTTTCCCGTTATCTTCACTATCAGCGAGGCTGCATCATGCGTCCTGAGCGAATCCTTGCTCAGCCTTGCAGATATGCTGAACTGTCCTACACCACCCTTGAACGATGCCGGAGCACCGGCAGGAAGCGGTGACACGTTTATCCTGGCAGCCGGAGTACTCACCCTCTTGCGCACTGTCCGGTATTCATCGAAAAACTCATCGAATATGCTGACGCTCCCGCTTGAGACAGTCCTGACATTCACAAGACATACAAGTTCGGCAGGATCAATGGTCAGGGTGCCTGACTGCTGCGGTATCAGGATATATTTCCTCAGCAAGGCTGTATTGTATATCTTGTTGTCTCTTTCCTCACGATGGAATTCGATATTGGTAGGAGCCTCTATTTCCTGATTCCAGAAGCCGTTGAAAGACGGGAAACGGGCATCCTCAAAGCCTGCGATATTCACCCTCTGGTACAGTTTGAGTGTGGCGACAATAGGTTCGCCGACCACGACATTGCGCTTACTGAATGTCAGGCTGAGGAAAAGATTGTCGTCGGATATGTCTGTCGAAGACTGCCCTCCAGAGGAAGAAGGACTTCCGGAAGGCTGTGAAGACGCACCTTCCGACACTACGGTGACGCCCACCGGTCCTGCCGAATAGGTCTTTCCCTTGACAGTGACCGTAGCTGCAGGTATCTGGAACTTGCCTGTCTTCTTCGGAGTAAGAATGTAAGTATATGTAAACTGGGATGACTTGGTACGCTTGCCGTTAATGATCTGGATACTGGTCGAACGGCCCTGCTGAGGCCCCCAGACAAGCTGGAAATCATCACCCTGGGACCATTCGAAGCCGGAAGGTGAATTCTCGCCTTCATAGATAAACGTCACATTGAACTGTTCGTCCAGGGCCACAACATCGGGTACCTCAACCCTCAGCTGGGCAGACATCGCCACAGCCTGCAGCGCAACAATTAGTGTCAGCAATAATTTCTTCATATATGAAATAAAGTTACCAGTTCTTTTCCCGCTGTTTTGACTTCAAGACGGCCGCCTTCTCCTTCTTCACCTTGTCCTGAGTCTCTTTTTCCTTGGCCATTATGGCATTAAGCATCTGCTGCGCGGCCTGCTTGCTTATCTGCGGACGGGACTGTGGAGACTGGCCTGACTGGGGTTGCTGCCTGTTGTCACCCTGGCCGTCATCCTGGTTCTCCTGACCGTTGTCTCCTTCATTCCCTCCGTTGTCCTTGTTATCCTGATTCCGGTCATTCTGGTCCTGGTTGTCATCACCGCCCCCCTGATTGTCCTGATTATCCTGATTGTTCTGATTGTTCTGATCGTCCTTGTTATCCTGATTGTCCTGATTTTCCTGCCGGTTCTGGTCCTCCAGTTTTTTTCTGGCATAAATATAGTTTTCCTTGGCATCAAGGTCTCCCGGATTCCGCAGCAGAGCCTCCCTGTAGGCATTCACCGCCGCCTCATAATCCTGGAGCGACACGGCGGTATTTCCGGTATTGTAATAATAGTCGGAAGCGTATCCGGATTGAGGTGCAGCCTGCGCCACCGTATCCAGCACAGCCCTGGCCTCGTTGAAATTCTCCATCCGGTACAGGGCATTCGCAAGATTGTACGAGGCCGCGAACGAAGACGAATCCCTGAGCAGGGCCTTCTGGTAATCGACCACAGCCTCCTTGTAGTTTCCGTCCCTGAACTGCCTGTTCCCCCTGCGCACATCCTTCCTGTCCGATTCCTGTGAAAACGCCGTAAGCGTCCCCACAGCCATGGCCAGCACGGCCACAATGATATATTTTGACAATTTCATAATTCCAGCCATTAGTTAAATGTCAATACGACCCGTCGTCTGACAAGGAATTCATTTCAGCAGATGCCGTCTTGCCTTCCTCTCACCGACAAGCATCTCCACCACAAGCAACGCAAGCGCGATGGCGAAGAAATACATGTACTGTTCGTCAAACTCCTCAAAGACTACGGAATTGAACATCTCCTCATCCATCCTCTTGATATCATCGACTATCGGATTCAGACCGAATTCGCTCATTCCAGCCCTCACGTATGCTCCTTTTCCGACAGCAGCTATCTCCTTGAGAACCTTTTCATCCAGACGCGACACCACGATATTGCCGTCCTTGTCCTTCAGCAATTCACCGTTGTATGGGATTGGCTTCCCCTCGGAAGAGCCCACACCTATCGTGAAAACCTTGATGCCCATCTCCGCAGCCTGTCTCGCGGCAGCCACCGGATCATCTTCGTGATTTTCTCCGTCAGTGATGACTATGATCGCCCTGCTTCTCTCGCTCTGTGTGCTGAAACTCCTGATACATGTAGTGATAGCCTCGCCCAAGGCTGTTCCCTGGACAGGTACGGATTCGGTGTTTATGCTGTTCAGGAACATCTTGGCGGAAGCATAGTCAGTAGTGACAGGAAGCTGCACGAAAGAAGTCCCGGCAAAGACCACCAGACCTATCCTGTCATCCCTCAGCTTGTCCACAAGGCTTGAAATCGCGAGCTTGGCCCTCTCCAGGCGGTTTGGGGAATAGTCCTCTGCCATCATCGAATTGGAGACATCCAGCGCAATCATGATCTCTACCCCCTTGATGTTACGCTCCTTGAGTTTCGCACCGATCTGCGGACGTGAAAGCCCGATCACGAAAAAGAAAAACGCAAGGGAGAACAAGGTAAGTCTTATCCAGCCTTTGGACGAAGACACAGACGGCATGAGCTCGCTTACAAGGGCCTTGTCTCCCAGCCTTGCAAGCCTTCTTGTCCTGAGATGTCTCATCACCGCATAAGCGGCGAAGAAAAGAGGCAGCAGCAGAAGTAATATCAGATACTGGGCTTGTGCAAAATTAACCATAACTCCTCCAACTTTACGGCAGACGCCTCAAAACAAACACTCTCAGCAGGAATTCAAGCAGAAGGGCAGCCAGAGCCACAAGGGCATAGGTGCCGAACAGCTCCTTGTAGACAGGGAAACTGTCCACGGTGGTCCGGACTTTTTCCATCTGGTTGATCTGGCTGTATATCTCCATCAGCTTCGTATTGTCCGTGGCCCTGAAGTACTGGCCTCCTGTCGTCTCGGCTATTTCCTTCAGCAAGTCCTCATCTATTTCGACCTGGACCTTCTGTATATCCACTCCCCATGGAGTCATCACAGGGTACGGGGCCATACCTCTGGCACCCACACCGATGGTGTAGACCCTCACGCCGTAAGTCTTGGCAATCTCGGCAGCCATCTGCGGGGTTATCTCACCCGAATTGTTCACACCGTCAGTCAGCAGTATCACGACACGGCTCTTGGCGTCTGAATCCTTCATTCTTGCCACTGCCGTCGCAAGCCCGTTGCCGATTGCGGTACCATCCTCTATAAGGTCTGTCTGCACCTCCTTCATCAGATTGATGAGGGTGGATCTGTCCGTGGTCATCGGGCACTGGGTGAAACTCTCACCGGCGAAGACTACTATTCCTATCCTGTCATACGGTCTCTGCGCGATGAATTCTATGGCTATGTCCTTGGCCGCACTCAACCTGTCCGGCGTGAAGTCCCTGGCAAGCATGCTCGTGGACACATCCATCGCAAGCATGATGTCGATACCTTCAGAATCCACCCGCTCTATCTCCCCGGAAGACCTCGGTCTGGCAATGGCGATGATGATCATGACAAGGGCAAGAGTCCGGAGCAGGAACGGCACATGCCTTATCACACCGAGGACTGATCTGCCAGATTTCAGCCAGGGGGTAATGGAAGAGACCCTGAGATGAGGGCTTCTCTCCTTCCACTCCAGGTAAATGTAATGCAATATGAGCAGGAAAGGTATTATTTCCAGCCAAAGCAATCTCGGATACTCAAAAAACATGGCCTATTCCTCCCTGGTTTTGGGTTCATTGACGGACTGGCCTCCGGCTTCGGCTCCGGCTTCCGCATCAAGCTCTTCCTGATATGTCATGGTCACGAACTTCACTGCAGCAGGCACGGCCGAGGCATTTTCAGACTGGGACGCCACATATTTGGCGAATTTCACATAATCCGCACGCTCGAAAAGCTCCCTTGCCTCTCCGTACAGTTCCGGACTTATGTCCTTGTCCTTGAGTCCGTCAAATATTTCCTTGGTAGTCATCTCCATGGCAGGGACACCGTATCTTGAGACAATATACTCCCTGAGAGCATCGGTTATTCCCGAATAGAAAGCCTTCTGCTTCTCCGGAGCCCAGAATGCATCCCCCCTGAACTTGTCAAGCTTGCGCAAGGCAGTGATGTGGGCCGGCTCTTTCCGGGCGCCGGCACCATGTCCGCCCCTGGCATATTTTCTTGTCAGCCAGACAGCAAGAAGCACAATCAGAGCCAGGACAACCGCACCCGCAATATAAGGGAGCACTTCCCTGAACTCGACCGGATACTGTATCTGCCCCTTGATGTCATGCAGCTTGAAGCTTGCCGTATCCACGGGCATTGTCCTGACGTCAAGGACTGACGGAGAGAATGCAAGTGTATCCGGTATGCCGCCCGGACTTACACGTATGACATAGACCGGAGGCAATTCATACTGTCCCTCATCAAAGGACGTGATGGTCACGCTTCCCCTTATGTCATATTCAGAAGGCGCCTTTTTCCTGCCTTTCTGCACCGATACAGTGTCCAGCACCCACGGGGACACCACCTCGACACCTTCACAGAAACCTTTGGAATAATCCGGCAAAAGGAATTCCGTCCCTTCCGTCACGTTGTCAAGCTCGAACCCGTACTTCAGCTGGTCGGCGATAAGTACGGAATCCCTGGGCTGCAGCGGCGTCAGGAATGCTTTCCCGTCATAAGAGACCGCAGATGTATCCTGTGACTGCATGTCCACAGGAAATGCCAGCGCCGCAGCCAGCAGCATATAAGGGAAAGCCCGTCTGAAATTATATCGCATATTACAATTACCTTGTTTGGAAGAAGGCCATGAGGCCTTTCACATAATCGCTGTCTGTGGAAATGCTCACATTGTCCACCTTATACCTGAGGAAAAGCCTGTTAGCCGCCGCTGACACGTCAGAAAACCATTTTGCATAGGCCTCGCGCATTTTCCTGTCCGAAGTGTTGATCCAGGCAGCCTGCATTGTCTCCGAATCCTTGACATGCACCAGCCCGACATCAGGCAGCGTCCTCTCACGCGGGTCATGCACTTCTATGACGGACAGGTCATGCCTGTTCACCACCACCTTCAGCGCATCCTCATATCCGGGATTGCCGTCCTTGTCGACATCCAGCAAATCGGACAGAAGAAATGCCGTACACCTCTTCTTGATGGCATTGGTCAGGAACCGGAGCGCTTCGCCTATATCGGTGCCATTGTCCTCCGGCTGTATCTCAAGTATTTCCCTGATAATATGGAGAAGATGACTTCTGCCTTTCTTAGGCGGGATGAATTTCTCCACCTTGTCACTGAAGAACAGCGCCCCTACCTTGTCGTTGTTCAGTATTGCGGAGAAGGAGAGGACAGCGGCGATTTCAGCTATCATGTCCCTCTTGTTCTGCCCGGAAGTACCGAACAGGCCGGACCGGCTGATATCTATCAGGAGGACAACGGTCATTTCACGCTCCTCCTCGAACACCTTTATATAAGGGGAGCGCATCCTGGCCGTGACATTCCAGTCCATGTTGCGCACATCGTCACCGAACTGGTATTCCCTCACCTCGCTGAATGTCATACCCCGTCCCTTGAATGCGGAATGGTATTCCCCGGCGAAAATCTGGTGCGAGAGAGCCCTTGTCCGTATCTCTATCTTCCTGACCTTCTTGAGGAGGTCTTCCGTACTCCGCTTTTCCATTATGGAACCTCTACTGCATTGATTATTTCAGCTATGATATTCTCCGGAGATACATTCTCGGCTTCGGCTTCATACGTCAGGCCGATCCTGTGGCGGAGAACTTCATTGCATACCGCCCTCACGTCTTCCGGTATCACATATCCCCTTCTCTTGATGAAAGCGTATGCCTTGGAAGCCATGGAAAGGGAGATGCTTGCCCTCGGGGAGCCGCCGTAGGCTATAAGCCCGGACAGCTTGGCAAGCCCGTAGTCGGCAGGTGTCCTTGTGGCATAGACAATGTCCACGATATAACGCTCTATCTTCTCGTCCATATACACATCCCGCACCACCTGGCGTGCCTTGATGATATCCTCCGGCTTAAGCACCGGCGAAGCCTTCGGGAATGTGCCGGAATTGTTCATCCTGACAATCAGCTTCTCCTCCTCCTTTTTCGGATAGCTGACCACGACCTTGAGCATGAAACGGTCGACCTGAGCTTCCGGAAGCGGATAAGTACCTTCCTGCTCGATAGGATTCTGCGTGGCCATCACAAGGAACGGCTCCGGGAGCCTGAATGTCTCGTCTCCGATAGTCACCTGGCGTTCCTGCATGGCTTCAAGCAGGGCTGACTGCACCTTGGCCGGAGACCTGTTGATCTCGTCCGCCAGCACGAAATTCGCGAATATCGGTCCTTTCTTTATCTGGAACTGCTCGCTCTTCTGCGAATAGATCAGAGTACCTATCACATCGGCAGGCAAAAGGTCAGGGGTAAACTGGATTCTGCTGAACTTGGCATCTATCGCAGAGGCAAGAGTATTAATAGCAAGAGTCTTCGCCAGTCCCGGGACACCTTCAAGAAGGATGTGTCCGTTGGCAAGAAGTCCTATCAGAAGATTCTCCACAAGCTGCTTCTGCCCCACGATGACCTTGTTCATCTCCATCGTAAGTATGTCCACAAAGGAGCTTTCCTGCTGAATCCGGTCATTCAATTCCTTAATGTTTATATTGTCCATAAAATTTTAATATTTTATTTTTGCACACATATTTTGCAAATTTAATCATTATTCCCATAAGTCGATGCGATATACCGTCAGGCTCTCCTACAATGGCGCGGATTTCAACGGCTGGCAGATCCAGCCGGAAGGCGTTACAGTACAGGAATGTCTACAGAAGGCACTCTCGCTTGTTTCAGGCGAAGATATAGCCCTTACCGGGGCCGGCCGTACGGATTCGGGAGTGAATGCTGTGAATTACATCGCTCATTTCGACATTGAAGGCATGCTTCGGATACGGCCGGAGGAATTGGCATACAAAATAAATGCCATCTTAAGTAAGGGTATCATTGTCCATGAGATAGTACCGGCTTCTGACGAATTCCACGCCCGTTTTTCGGCCGTCACGCGTGAGTACAAATACTTCCTTCACAGGAAAAAGGATCCGTTCATGGGACAGTTCTCGTGGTACTGCAAATACAGGCTCGACACCGATGCAATGAACGAGGCCGCGGCCTTTCTGAAAGGGACGCACGACTTCAGCTGTTTCGAGAAGAAAGGAGGCAACAACAAGACTTCGGTATGCACCGTAATGGAAGCCGTCTGGGAAAGCTACACACCGACACATGTCGGCCAGCTCGGCTATCCTGCTTCCGAAGGTGATTACCTTGTCTTCACCGTAAGGGCTGACAGATTCCTGCGCAACATGGTGAGAGCCATCGTAGGGTCACTGATAGACGTAGGGCGGGGCAAACGGGAGCCTGAATGGATCCGCTCGCTCATAGCCTCGGGGACCCGTTCGGATGCAGGAGAATCCGTCCCGGGCCACGCCCTTTTCCTTTCCGGCATAGAATATTGAAGTTTCGTACGGGCTTTCCCACCCGGGAAGCCGGCATCATCTTCCGGACGGCACATGGATTCCGCCGGTCCGCCTGTACCTGCCTGCATAAGCTGCTCCATGCCCTACGGCCGCCGGGACTCATTCTGGCACAGAGTCATTCTGGCACAGAGATTGACCATTAGGCGTGCCGTTATAAAAACATGCCTTATACTGACAAAATGTCAGTAAAGAGAACTTGACAAAAAGGGAAACAATCATTATGAAAGAATTCAAAGACATTTTATCTCCATCCGGCACTGAAGTGAACATCATACCGGTATTGCAGGGGGACGGATTCATGAAGATAGACGAATCTGAACTTCCGGACTCTCTCCCGCTGCTTGCGCTGAGGAATGCCGTACTGTTCCCCGGGACGATATATCCGATCACGATAGGAAGGGAAAAATCCATAAAGCTGATAGAGGATGCAGAAAAGAACAATTCGTTCATAGGTGCAGTACCGCAGAACGACATCTCGATAGAAGACCCGAAGAAAGAGGACCTGTACCAGTTCGGCACAGTGGCCAAGATACTCAAGACCCTGGAAATGCCGGACGGGACAATTACGGCCATACTCCAGGGCTTCAAGAGATTCAGTCTTGATGCAGTCACCGAATACGAGCCGTACATGCTCGGACTGGTACACTACCTGACTGACACGGCGCCTGACAACAATGACAAAAATGTCAGAATGATAGCGGAATCTCTGAAAGAAAAGGCCGTCTCCATCATCAAGATGTCCTCATTCGTCTCAAAAGAGGCGGCATCCGCACTGAAGTCCATCGACAGTTTCGAATTCCTGGTAAATTTCATTGCCACGACAGTGGAAGTCGACAACTTCGAGGACAAGATACACCTGCTGCAGTACGGCGACATCAGGCAAAGGGCAATGAAGCTTCTGGCTGTGCTCGACACTCAGATCGAGCTCCTGAAAATAAAGCAGGACATAAACCAGAAGGTCAAGATGGAAATTGACCAGCAGCAGAGGGAATATTATCTGAACAGCCAGCTGAAGACCATCCAGGAAGAACTCGGCATGGACGAGATGGAAGAGTTCGAGAAGATGAGAGCCCGTGCCGAAGAAAAGGTATGGCCGGCATCTGTCCAGGAAATATTCGAGAAAGAAATGGCCAAGCTCGAAAGGTATAACCCGAGCTCTCCGGACTACAGCATCCAGTACAACTACATACAGTTCATGCTGGATCTCCCGTGGGGTGAGATGTCCACGGACAACCTTGACCTGAAACATGCCCAGAAAGTACTGGACGAAGACCATTTCGGACTGGAGAACGTCAAGGAAAGAATTATAGAATACCTTGCCGTGCTCAAGCTGAAGGGAGACATGAAATCTCCGATACTGTGCCTTTACGGGCCTCCGGGAGTCGGAAAGACAAGCCTCGGCAAATCCATTGCCAGGGCACTGGGCAGAAAATACGTCCGTATCGCGCTCGGAGGTGTCCATGACGAATCTGAGATCAGGGGACACAGGAAGACATACATAGGCGCCCTGCCAGGCAGGATACTGAATGCGATAAACAGGGCCGGCACGTCAAATCCAGTGATAGTGCTGGATGAGATAGACAAGCTCAGCACAGACATCAAGGGTGACCCGTCTTCCGCTCTGCTTGAGGCACTGGACCCGGAGCAGAACACGACATTCCATGACAATTACCTGGACATTGACTACGATCTGTCCAATGTACTGTTCCTGACCACTGCGAACAATACGGCCACCATACAGCCGGCGCTGAGAGACAGAATGGAGATGATCAACGTCAGCGGCTATCTGGCTGAAGAAAAGATGTCCATAGCCAAGGACTACCTGATTCCGAAGCAGCTGAAGGAACACGGGCTGGACAAGAAGCAGATACGCATCGACAAGGGATGCCTGGAGAAAATCATAAGCGACTATACACGGGAATCCGGAGTGCGTGGGCTCGAAAGGCAGATCGCAAAGATAGCAAGGGTGACAGCCAAGAAGATAGCCCTTGGCGAAGACTACCCGAAAGTCCTGAAGAAAGAACATCTGAAGGAATATCTCGGGCTGCCTACGAACTTCCACGACGTCCAGAAAGGCAATGAAGCCCCCGGTGTGGTGACAGGGCTTGCGTGGACAGAAATGGGCGGGGAAATCCTGTTCATAGAGAGTTCCATCAGCAAGGGCAAGGGCATACTTACAATGACCGGCAACCTTGGAGATGTGATGAAGGAATCCGCAACAATAGCCTACCAGTACATCAAGGCACATCCGGAGATGGCCGGAATCACCTCCGAGGAATTCGCTGAGAAGGATATCCATGTCCACGTGCCGGAAGGCGCAGTGCCTAAGGACGGACCGTCAGCCGGCATCACCATGGTCAGCTCCATGGTTTCCGCACTGAGAGGACAGCAGGTCAAGAGCGGCATCGCCATGACAGGCGAAATGACACTGAGAGGACGTGTGCTTCCGGTCGGCGGCATCAAGGAAAAAATACTTGCGGCCAAAAGAGCGGGAATCAGCACCATCATCATTTCCGAGGACAACAGGAAAGACATCGAGGACATCAAGGAAATCTATGTCAAGGGGCTTGACTTTGTCTATGTCAAGAACATAGACGATGTGATCGGATACATATTCTGATCCGGTCCCTTTTTCCTGCAAACACTTTGAGTTGTTCGTTTTTTTCCACAATTTTGTCCTGCATAAAAAGGAAATGATGGACGTCAAGATAGAACAAAGCTGGAAAGAAGCACTTCAAGACGAATTCAGGAAACCGTATTTCGCCAGACTGGCGGACTACCTGCACCGTGAAAAGGCGGCCGGGAAGACGATATATCCTCCCGGCCCTGCCATTTTCAAGGCATTCGAGCTCACTCCCGCTGACAAGGTGAAAGTCGTCATTCTGGGACAGGATCCGTACCACGGTCCGGGACAGGCCATGGGACTGTCCTTCTCGGTACCGGACAATATCCCTGCGCCCCCGTCCCTGAAAAACATATTCAAGGAAATAGAGGATGACCTGGGCATCACCATGAGCGGGAAACCTGACCTTGAGAAATGGGCACGGCAGGGCGTTCTTCTGCTGAACGCCTCCCTTACCGTACAGGCGGGCATGCCCAACTCCCACAGCAATATAGGATGGACAGAATTCACGGATGCAGTCATACGCTGGCTTTCCGGACACCGGGAAGGGATTGTCTTCCTCCTGTGGGGCAATTACGCCCGGGCGAAGAAGGCACTGATAGACACATCCCGCCATCATGTGCTGGAAGCCGCCCATCCTTCACCGCTGGCACGCGGGGCCTTCTTCGGGTGCAGGCATTTCTCCAGGACAAATAAAATTCTCATAAGCGAAGGACTGTCACCTATCGACTGGCAGTTGTAACTGAAATACTCGACATGAAACGTACAGCGTTATTCCCAGGCTCGTTCGACCCGTTCACGGCAGGACATCTGAATATCCTGAAAAGGGCACTGACCATGTTTGACGAAGTGGTGGTGGCCATCGGCATAAACATCGACAAGAAAGGTCATTTCACGACCAGGAGAAAGATGGAAATAATAAGGCAGGCGACTGCCGGGATGGAAGGGGTGAAAATAGTGGAATATGACAATCTGACAGTGGATATCTGCCGGGAACTTGGTATAAGGCACATAGTGAGGGGCGTCAGGAACATGATAGATTTCGAGACGGAACGTTCCATTGCCGACGCCAACAGGAAACTCGCCCCGGAAATAGACACGATCATCATTCCTACCGCACAGGAATTCGCGCATATATCCTCGACAGCAGTAAGAGACCTGATCAAGCATCACAGCGATCCGTCAATGTTCATTCCTGAAGGTGTTGACATCAGATTGCTGGAATCAGAGCAGTAGCATGAAAAGGTTCCTTACCGTAATGACGGTATCCGTCGCGGCAATGCTGGCCGCACAGACCGAAACATACGCGCAGCTTGACACTGCCGTGACATCCGTACTCGGCGCCAGGCTCGATGAATACATGCGTATCATAGAGACGGAACCTGCCGGCGTCAAATGCGAGGAAGCCGATTTCCTCATAGGAAGCTGCACGGATTCCCTTGTCAGGCAATACACTGCAATACGGCTTTACAGCCATTTCACAGGCTCCAGGCTCATGGGAGACGAGACAGTTGCCGTCCATATCTTCGACACATGGTTTGCTCCGGGAAAGGTCAGGATGCAGAGCGATATCGACTTCATGAACGCGAAGATATTCGTGGAGTTCAACAGGCAGTCTCTCATAGGGATGAAAGCCCCGGAACTGGCACTTGAGAACATGGATGGAACCAACGTCGTCCTCTTCCGGGAAAACAGTCTGAATACACGGCTGTCCGTATTGTTTTTCTACGACAGCGGCTGCCCGTCATGCAAGATGGAGAGCATCATGCTCAGAAACATACTCGGTGAAGGAGAATATCCCGTCGACTTCTACGCGATATATACCGGACAGTCCAGGGATGAGTGGGAAAAGTTCGTGGACGGATACCTTCAGATCAGCGGCAGCGGCGTCCGCACGACACATCTGTATGATCCGGGAATGAAATCCGGCTTCCAGATGAAATATGGAATTCTCCAGACTCCCGACATTTTCCTTGTTTCAAGGGACGGCACAATTCTGGGCAGGAAACTTGATGCCATTGCACTGAAGCAGATGCTTGACCTGCTCGCCCGGCCGCACACATACGGGAGCGAGGAATCCTCCGCCCTGTATGACAATGTATTCAGGCAATACGGCACCTCCCCTGCGTGCGACGAAGTCAAGGCTGTGTGCGACAGCATGGCGATGAAGACACTTGCGAAAAAGGATACTCTGATATTCAAGCAGATGGCCGGAGACCTCCTGTATTGGCTCGGAGCAAGACGTGGGGAAGGCATCAAATGCGGTCTGTCATATCTTATCGACAAATATATTCATGGCATGCCCGGGATATGGACCGGACACGAAGATTCCCTCAAGGTCACGGCATATTCGGACATCCTGTCCGACCTGCTCGGAAAGGCCGCCACAGGCAGCAGACTGCCCCGCATAAAGGTGACAGGGACCATGAAATCCGGAGGGAAGGAGCGCGTGCGGGAAATAAGGCTTGACAGACTGAAAAACACGACAGTGATATTCCATACAGAAGGATGCAGCTTCTGCGAAGCCGAACTTGCCGCAGCAGATTCCATTTCGGCAGCCGACCCGAAGGCCAGGTTCTTCATTGCTGACATAGACAGGATACTGGATTCTGATCCCGACACGGCCTGCATGCTTTTCGATACGATGGACCTGTCAGTCATGCCGTATGTCACTGTCCTGGACAGAAAAGGAAGAGTCATCCGCAAATATGTTTCGCTGGACGGACAGGACGGCAAGTCATGATACTTTCCTGCCGGTAAGCACTCTCACGGCAAGAGCCGCGACAAGAAGCCAGAACACGAATGTGCACAGGCGGCCGGTAATGTCCCCGTTCCTGACGAAGAATGTAGGCTTGTCATTACGGTTGATATGCCCGCCAAGGACCTCTGGCTGCCACCAGGATGTGGCCTCCACGATGTCGCCGCGCTGGTCGATGATGGCAGATATGCCCGTATTGGCACACCTTGCAATACTGCGGCGCGTCTCTATGGCCCGCAGTGACGCATATCTCAGATGCTGTCTGTAGCCCGGTGTATTGCCCCACCATGCATCATTGGTGATGACTGTCATCACCTCCGCCCCCTTGCGCACATATCCGGTATAATACTCGCCGTACACGGATTCATAGCAGATGGCACACCCCACTGGTATTTCCCCGCCTTCGGCATCCCTGACATGGAGGACGGATATGGAATCCTGTCCCACACACCTGCCCATGACACCACCAAGCATATCGTCGATCTTGCAGAACACGGCCGGATACGGAGTCATCTCCACTGCCACGACAAGCTTGTTCTTATGGAAGATTTCCGTGCGTCCCGAAGCGTCCGTCATCAGGGCGGAGTTGTGGGATTCGACCCATCTTCCATCCCGGACCTTCCTGGCGGTATGGGAAGGAGGTACCGGAGAATCAATGTATGTATATGAAGAGGCACCGAAAAGGATGCTTACACCAGGATAATCCTTCAGGAAGGACACGAAACTCTGCAATGTCCTGCCCGACATGAGGCTGTTGGTCACGACATCACCTGTAAAGGTCTCGGGAGCAAGCACAAGGAGAGGCTTGACGGAAGTACTGTCATTCATGCGGTACGACAGGGCGTCACGTGCCTGTGAAAGGAAGATGGCAGTCTGCTGCTGCTGTGTCATTGCATGGAACTTGTTGTACGGATCTATGTTCGGCTGCACAATAAGGACCTCAAGCGGGTCCTCCTTCTCTTCATACCCGGCATAGATGACACGGGAAACTATAAACGGCGCCAGAAGTACGGTCAGACATCCCGCGACGGATGCCACCCTCGCCTTCCTGTTGAAAGACGAGGTCCATCTTCCGTCAGACAAGGCCACCAATATGCCGAAAACCGAAAGGTTCGACATCCATATCCACAGGGAGCCTCCAAGAGTACCCGTATATTCGTACCACTGCACAGACCTCACGCTGCCGGCAAAGGCATTTCCCAGCACAAGCCAAGGCCATGAGATATCGACATCGAAATAAGCTCTTTCCCAGGCAATCCACATTGCAGCCAGGAAAATATAAGGCAGTGCCCCCGATAAATATTTTTTGCTGTATCTGAATATCCCGAAAATCACAGACATCTGGAAGGCATTCGCGAAAACGGCGAACAGCCCTCCTCCGACAGTGGCATTGCATACCCAGAAAGTAGTGGCCGCATTCCACAGGACGAACGAAGCATAATGCCATATCCAGAAATGCCGTGTCCCGGACAATGTCGCTACCCTGTCCATCATCAGCAGAGGCAGGAAACCTGCCAGGGCGAGAAAGCCGAGGTGCGGTACTATGAAAGGAAGGGACATGAGTACGGCGAATGCCGCAGTAAGGCAGGCAAACAGCAGATTGGTATTCTTTCTGTCCATCTCGAAAAGTTTGCCTGCAAAAATACGGAAAAATTTTTATTTCCATACATCGGCATTTATAGTTATCTTTGTCTGTTTATCTGAACTATGGAGATATTGCTGGACATAATCAAGGGATTCGCTATAGGCATCTGCGCATCAGCCCCGGTAGGGCCGATTGCCATAATGGTCATACAGAAATCCCTGAGCAAGGGCCATTACGCAGGCTTCATAACAGGTCTCGGCTCCTGTGTCGTGGACACGATATTCTCCATCATAGCCATTTTCGCGCTTGCCGCCGCAGAACAGCTTATCAACCAGCACAGGGAACTGATTCTGCTTGTCGGGGGTCTTGTCGTGACCATACTTGGATGGTCGATGAGCACGTCAGACCCGTTCAGGAAGCTGAAGGCAAGGGAGGAGAGCCGATCCTCGATATCGGTGACAGATTTCCTCCAGGCAGTGGCGATGGGACTGTCCAATCCCGGGGCGATTTTCGTGATATTCGCGCTCTTCGCCTTCTTCGGGATCGGACCGCTTGACAGGACGGACTGGAGAGTGGCCCCGATCATATTGTCCGTAAGCCTTGGAGCCGCATTCTACTGGTTTGTGGTGACCTGGCTGCTCAGTCATTTCAGGAAAAGGTTCAAGCTCCGCACGATACTGTGGATCAACCGTATCACAGGTGCGGTAATCATAATGATAGGGCTTGTACTGATGGGAGAGGGACTGTTCCGGGTATTATTCAGGGGAGCCAGGCTGTTCTGACAAGAGACAACAATAGGAAACAATAAAATACAACAAAATGAGCATAAAGAATTTCCTGTTCAACCGCATAACAGCGAACATACTTGCCGGGATACTGCTGGTCTGCGCACTTGTCTTCGGGACAAGGATAATGCTGGACAAGATCACAAGGCACAACCTTGAAATAACAGTCCCGGATCTGACCAATATCAGCGTGGATGAGGCGGAGAGAATTGTGGCGGCCAACAAGATGAAGATTGAAGTCATAGATTCCGTCTACGTGAAAAGGATGGGCAAGGGACTGGTGTACAGACAGAATCCAAAAGCCGGAAGCAAGGTGAAGGAAGGCAGAAGAATACTGCTTACAATCAATGCCATGAATGCCAAGAAAGTGATGATGCCGAACCTCGTGGGCTATTCCATGAGGCAGGCCAAGGCCGAAATACTGTCCAAGGGGCTCCAGATTGGAAGACTTGAATATGTCACCGACATCGCTACCAACAATGTACTGAAGCAGATGTACGGCGGACAGGAGATCGCTCCGGGGACAATGATAGAGAGCGAGGCCAAAATCGACCTTGTGCTCGGCCTCAACAATGACGACTGCGTCACTTATGCGCCTTCAGTCACCGGCATGAAATACAAGAATGCCATCGAGACAATTCACGACAACTCCCTAAATGTCAGCGAGATAATCTTCGACGAGACTGTCAGGGACTATTCAGATTCCCTGAATGCCGTGGTCTTCAGGCAGGAGCCGGAATACGGAGACACTCCCCTGCTGATGGGCATGGACATTTCACTGTATCTGACCACCGACATAAGCAAGGTGCCTGTACCGGAAGAGACGGAAGAGGAAACGGAAGCAACACAGCAGACCAGATGACAAGGAAGATTTTCGATACGGAGACTGATGACGAGCTCATCGGGGATATCGGCATGGACACGCCGGACGATGTGGACATTGATGACGAGCAGCGTGAAATGTTCGAGCATTTCCGGCTTGAACTGGACAAGGGGCAGGCGCCGATGCGTGTGGACAAATACATGTCCACCCACCTGGAGAACACGTCCAGAAACAGGATACAGCTCGCTATCAGGCAGGAATACGTGAAGGTCAACGGAAAGACCGTGAAGGCGAACTGCATAGTACGCCCGGGCGATGTCATATCCTTCGTGATGCCATACCAGAGAAGAGGCCTTGAGATTCTTCCGGAAAACATTCCCCTTGACATTGTTTACGAAGATGATGACCTGATGGTGATCAACAAGAAGGCAGGCATGGTGGTGCATCCCGGACACGGACATTTCTCCGGTACCCTTGTCAACGCCCTTGCGTACCACCTCGGCATAAGCCAGGGACCTGAGGCGGAAGATGAAAGGATGGGGGTCCTTGTGCACAGGATTGACAAGGACACTTCAGGGCTTCTGGTAGTAGCCAAGAATGACGAAGCGCAGCTCGACCTTGCGAGGCAGTTTTTCGTGCACTCCATAGACAGGATATACGTGGCCGTGGTCTGGGGCAACCTGAAAGATGACGAGGGGACGATCACAGGCAATATCGGCCGTGACCCAAACGACAGGATGAGGTTCAAGGTCTTTCCTGACGGGGATTACGGGAAGCACGCAGTCACCCATTACAGGGTACTGGAGAGATTCGGGTTCGTGACAGTCGTGGAATGCCGCCTCGAAACAGGCAGGACGCATCAGATAAGGGTTCACTTCAACTGGATCGGGCATCCGCTCTTCAATGATGAAAGATATGACGGCTCCGAAATCAGGAAGGGGACAATATACGCGAAATACAGGCAGTTCATCGAAAACTGTTTCAAGATAATGCCACGCCAGGCGCTGCATGCCCGGACACTTGGCTTCATCCACCCGAGGACAAAGGAGCATCTTATTTTCGACTCCCCTCTTCCGGACGACATGGAGGCCCTGATCGGGAAATGGCGCGCCTACACCGGAAACATAAATCCTGATTCAATTTAAATCCAGGTTAAAAGGGTATTGGTTAAACCGAAGTTTTTCCATATCCTCACCTCGGCAATTTGTGCAGGCACAATTGCACTCTGTTCGTCAATGGTTTCGGAGAATCACCCCCGTCTCGGAGGAGGTCCCATCGGACCGTGACCCTGTCCATGTCCGCGTCCGCCCTGCGGGCCGCTGAAATTCCCGAAACGGTATGTGAGCGACACTATGATATAGCGTCCGAGAGTGTTGTTCCGGGTCTCAAGATGGTAGTTGGACTCATCTGTCACGGAAAGGTTCTTGGACTGGTTGAAGATGTCGTACGCCTTCAGGGCAAGCGTGAACTTGTCCTTGAACAGAAGCTTGTTCACCTCCGCATTCAGGACAAACTCATCCTCCTGCGGCGTGGTATAGCCGTTGTACCAGTTGTAGTCAAAGCTGGATATCAGGTTGACCCCTCCAGGTATGGTCCAGTTGACAGAAGCGTCCACCTGATTGTTCCATGTCGCCTTCTGGTTGTACGAGGATATGGTATACCATGACTTGGACACCCTTGTCCGGCCTCCTACATTGATCTCCACAACATCATTCCTGAACGTGAAGCGAAGCCTCTGGGTGAAGTTCAGGCTCTGTGTCTTGTTCTCGGTGAACATCTCGCTCCCGCGAGCATTGAAATCCCTGTGGAAGCTGTCATAGTCAAACTCGGCATTGACACTGTCATAATACAGATCAGTATCGAAACCGTCCGTCTTCCCGATATATGAATTGGACTCATTGTATCTTGCATTGGTCATCGAGAACACGGAGAATTTGGAGTTCCTGCTGAACGGGGAATTGACCATCACCCTCGCGTCGACCGATCCTGAGACAGGGCCGTTGACAGGGATCGAATACTGTGCTCCGTTGCTGTCATACCATTGCGCATTCACTATCGGATCCTGGACCAGGCTGCCGCCGAAACGTCCGTGCACCGAAAGGAATGTCTCCTTGTCTGTATAGCCGAACATGGCCCTCATCCGGTGTGTGAAATACGGGATGAGGTACGGGTTTCCGAGCGAAACATTCAGAGGGTCAGAATTGTCCGGGACAGGCATGAGCTGCGAAGTGGACGGCTGTGCCGAACGCCCGAAATAGAACATCCTGATATTCGTGTTGTCATTGATGTCATACCCGAGCATCGCCTGCGGCGACCAGTTGTAGACCTGGCTGTCATAGCTTTCGCCGTTGGTCTCGTTGTGGGTGTTTGTAGGACGGAACGCGGCTCCGAGCTGCGCCCTTATCTTTTTCTTCTGATACATGAAATTGAGCCCGGCGCTCTGGTTGACATATCTGTTCAAGATATTGTTCGAATAAATGTCATCATAGGACTCTCCGGAAGGATCGTAGACAAGATGCCTGCCGCCCTGGTCCAGGCTGTTCGCGCCGCTGTTGTATGTATCCTTGATGGAAGTGCTTCTGTTCCAGCTGTATGAATAATTCGCTTCGAGATAGAAATCATGACCGAGAGGCTCTGTATAGACTACCCGCCCCGTCATGGATGAATTCCTTGAATTCTGGTCATAACGCTGGTTGATGATGCTGTCGTTCTGGACGCCCTCGTCAAAAGTGCTTGTCAGAGACTGGTTGAAGCCCCACAGGTCATTGTTGCTGAAATTGTAGTTGAACGATACTGACAGCGTCCTTCCGGGCTTGCCAAGACGCTGGCGGAAAAGCAGGAAGCCGCTTGCCGTCCAGTTCCTGTTCGTACCCGTGTTCTCGTTGAAACCGTAATTCGTGGTGTCGCGCACCTCACCGGTCTCGCTCATTGTGAGGAAGTCGGAATACTCGGAATAGTCACCGTTGCCGAAATTGAACTGCGGCTCGAAAAGTATGGAAGTGTTCTTGCTGAACTTGTGGTCTAGTCTCACTCCGAAACGGTGGCCGCCGCTTGTGGATATGTTCTGGCCGTCATTGTCGTAGATGAGCAGGCTTCCGTCATCCATGTATGTTGTCCTTGAACTCTGCTCCTCCACGAGACTCCTGGAACCGCCGTACATATAGTTGCCGTTCAGCTCCATGTTCCCGTCCAGAAGGTCGAAGGCCCCGTTGGCACCGGCCATCCATGAAGTCATGATACCGTTTCTTCCCCAGCCGCCTGTGCCACGTCCCATTCCACGAGATCCGCGCATGGTCTGCATCATGCTGCCTGCCAGGTCATTGAAGCCCCTGTTGTTCGTATTGTTCCCGTTCAATATGATGCTGATCTGGCTGTTTTCGGAGAACCTGCCGGCCATGGCCGCAGCCTGATACCGCCATCCGTCGTTCGCTGCAGTCCTCCCGTCGGTATAATACCCCTTGTCGGGAAGGTCATGTCCGCCTCCAGCCATGACGTTTCCAAACCATCCGTCCATCATGCCAGGCTTGACAGACAGGTCGATGACCGTCTCCTCATCACCGTCGTCTATGCCGGTGAATTCAGCCTGCTCCGATTTCTTCTCCACCACCCTCACTTTCTCAATGATCTTGGCAGGTATGTTCTTGGTGGCAAGCTGCGGATCGTCCAGGAAGAACTCCTTGCCGTCTATCATCACCTTGGTGATCGTCTCTCCGTTCGCCGTGATGGAACCGTCAGTCCCCACTTCCACACCTGGCAGCTTCTTCAGCAACTCCTCCAGCATATCGTTGTCGGAAGTCTTGAACGATGATGCGCTGTATTCCACAGTATCTTTCTTGACCACGATCGGATTACCTATGGCGGAAACAGTCGCAGCGTCCAGGACCTGTGCATCCTGAGGCACCTTGATTTCCCCGAGGTCCAATGACTTGGAGACTTCAAGTTCCTTCTCATAGGTCTTGTAGCCCATAAGCTCCGCCTTCATGATATAAGTGCCCCTGGTGATGCCGGAGAGCTGCGCGATACCCTCATCCGTACTGAGAACGTATTTGGCCGGGGTCTTGTCCCCCTTGAGAGTAAGGGAGACGGTGGCGAAGCCGAGAGGTTCCGAAGTGGACTCGTCGACAAGTTTCACCTTGACAGAAAAACGCTGCTGTGCAGAGACAGTGACAGAAAGGGACAGCAATATCAATGCTGCCACCATTCGCAATAATTGCTGGGGATAGGTCTTAGCCATAACTCTTAAAATTCCACACGAAAAACCAACCGCGACCAGACGGCCCGGCAACAATAACAGGCAGATTTAGATATGCAAATTTTATGCCTCCGGCTTATCATTTCACACGGTCCGGATTGGCTTCGATAAAATGTTTCCAGTCCCCGGAAGCCTTGACGGCAAGCAGCGGGCTGGTCTCATGGAAATAGTGGCAGAGAGCAAGCGCAAGAGCGTCAGTAGCATCGAGATGCTGTGGTTCAAGACGGACGTCAAGCATTTTCTGTATCATTGTGCACACCTGCTCCTTGGAGGCCGCCCCCGCTCCGGTTATGGCGATCTTGGCCTTACGCGGTGCATACTCGGTCACAGGTATGCCCCTTCTCAGTGCAGCCGCGATCGCCGCACCCTGGGCCCTGCCGAGTTTCAGCATCACCTGAGGGTTCTTGCCGTAGAAAGGCGACTCCACAGACAGTTCGTCAGGGGAATAGATGTCAAGAATACGTTCCATCTCTACGGCAAGTTTTTCCAGCTTGGCGAAATGGTCCTTTTCCTTGCGCATGTCCACGACGCCCATGTCCACATAGGAAGCCTTCTTCCCCGATACACGGATGACCCCGAAACCCAAAAGATTGGTTCCGGGGTCTATTCCCATTATCGTCTTGCTTGCTGCAGGCATACGTCAGCCGATGAAATCGAAGCCCGTATATGGTCTCAGTGCTTCCGGGATGACAATCCTGCCGTCTTTCTGGTTATCCTCCAGGAGGGCGGCCACGACACGAGGAAGCGCAAGCGAACTGCCGTTCAGCGTGTGCGCAAGCCTGATCTTGCCTTCTTCATCCTTATACCTGAGCTTCAGCCTGTTGGCCTGATATGATTCAAAATTGGAAACGGAGCTTATCTCCAGCCACCTGCCCTGGGCTGCGGAATACACCTCGAAGTCATATGTAATGGCAGAGGTGAAGCTCATGTCACCGCCGCACAGACGGAGTATCCTGTACGGGAGTCCGAGCTTGTTGACTATGCCCTCCACGTGGGCTATCATCTCGTCAAGGGCAGCATAGGAGTTCTCCGGCTTCTCTATCCTGACTATCTCAACCTTGTCAAACTGATGGAGACGGTTCAGTCCCCTCACGTCCTTGCCATAGGAGCCTGCCTCACGCCTGAAGCATGGGGTATATGCAGTCATTTTGACAGGGAAATCGTTGTTCCCGAGAATCACGTCCCGGTATATATTCGTCACAGGCACCTCCGCAGTAGGCACCAGATAGAAATTGTCGAGATTGGCATGGTACATCTGTCCCTCTTTGTCAGGAAGCTGTCCGGTACCGAAGCCTGACGCCTCATTGACCATCACAGGCGGCTCCACTTCGAGATAGCCTGCCGCTGTATTGATATCGAGGAACATGTTTATGAGAGCACGCTGCAGACGGGCACCCTTGCCCTTGTAGACCGGGAAACCGGCCCCTGTAAGCTTGACTCCGAGGTCAAAGTCTATTATGTCGAATTTCCTGGCAAGCTCCCAGTGTGGAAGTGCATCCGGACCGAGATCCGGTATAGTGTTGCCCATCTTCACCACCACATTGTCTTCGGCACCCTTGCCCTCCGGAACCAGGTCGCACGGAATATTAGGAAGGAGCACCATAAGCGAATCAAGCTCGCTGTTGTTGGTCTCGGACTTCTCCTCAAGGGCCTTGGATTTTTCCTTCAGGGATGCCACCTCGGCCTTAACGGATGCAGCCTCGTCCTTCTTCCCGTCCTTCATCAGCACGCCAATCTGCGCCGACTTCTGTTTCTGCTCTGCGAGACAGCTGTCAAGCTCGGTCTGCAAAGCCCTTCTGTTCTTGTCAAGCTCCACTATCCTGTGGACAATATCACCTGCATCGAAGTTCTTGACTGCAAGCTTCTTGATTACAAATTCCGGATTCTCCCGGAGTAATTTCAGGGTCAACATGATCAATGAATTTATTGGACTGTCAATTAACTGTCAATATAGGAAACAAAAAAAGAGGACTGACTCTGTCCCGAGCACAATCCTCTTGCAAATCTACCGGTCCCGGGATTAGTTCTCGAAAGGAACGACCGAGACGTATGACTTCGCATTCGCCTTCTTGCAGAATTTCACCTGCCCGTCGATGAGTGCGTAAAGGGTATGATCCCTGCCCATCCCGACATTCTGTCCAGGATTGTGCACAGTGCCGCGCTGACGTACAAGGATGTTGCCCGCCTTGACGACCTGGTCGCCGAATTTCTTGATACCCAATCTTTTGCTGTGTGATTCACGACCGTTCTTGGAACTACCAACACCTTTTTTATGTGCCATAATAAAATCCTCCTGAACTTTTAATTAAGCGATTTCGTTAATCTGAATCTTGGAAAAATTCTGACGGTGGCCTGTCATCTTCTGATAGCCTTTGCGGCGTTTCTTCTTGAATACAAGCACTTTCTTACCCCTGCATGTATCATCCAGAACGGTAGCCTTCACAACAGCACCGTCAATGTAAGGGGCTCCGACCTTGACCTCACCCTCAGAGTCGATAAGAAGCACCTTGTCGAAAACAACGGATGCACCCTTCTCGTCCGGAAGGCGGTTCACGAAAATCTCCATGCCAGCTTCTACCTTAAACTGCTGGCCAGCAATGTCAACTATTGCGTACATAATCAATAAAACTAAAAGTTTCGACTGCAAGCGGCTGCATAAGCAGCTCTTTGTCAATAGCTTAACAATCTTGTATCAAATTTGGTCTGCAAAAATAACACATTTTGTCGAGATGACAAAAAAATTTGGGTTTTAATTCATCTAAATTTAACGTGAATTCATGAAATGAATTACCTCTATAGAGGACGAAGTCCGGCGTAAGGGGGCTGGGTCAAAAGTCCCGAAGGGACCGCGACCGGAGGAAGCGAGATCCCCCTAACCGAGTGGTGAGCCGAGTGGCATGTCGGAATGTATTCCGATATGCCCGAGGCGGAACGAGGAAAAGCAATGTAATTGCTTAATAGGGGGTGCAGGGGGTTAGGATGAATTCAGTCTTTCGAAGAAAGACGTTCGGGGGCACCCCGAAAGGACCGCGACTGGGAGTCGCACAACCGACGACAAACCGAATGGAATACCAAATTTATTTGGATATTCCTGAGGTGCGAAGGAGGAAAACCTGTCAAGGTTAATCCCCGGGGGTGCAGGGGGTTAGGATGAATTTAGTCTTTCGAAGAAAGACGTTTGAGGGTGACCAAAAGTCACTTTTGAGTCACCCTCACGAAAAAGGAAAGGGATTTCGAAGAAATCGTAACGTCAGTTCGATGGAATCTCTGATATTGAACAGAATAATTCGTCGAACTGACGTTAAATTTATGACTGTCCCGGACAGGTCACGGACTTCCGCCCCTGGAGAATCATCTCGTTATCCGGTAAGAACCGGAGCCGTATTCTCTGGCATCGGTCTCTCCCGGAAGGGTAACACTGGCCGTAGCTCCTTCAGGAATGGTGAAGTCCCATATCCAGACGTCGTCCTCGTACTTCCAGGAACTTCTGATCTGTCCGGCGGCTGACTCGAAGACGGCATCGATGGAACCGAGCCTCCTGTCAGGCAACGGCTTCATGATGATATGCCTGAAACCGGGGTCGGCAGGATCGGCACAGATACCGGCGGCAGTCTCCCACAACCATTGGCATACGCAGCCGTAAGCATAGTGGTTGAAGCTGTTCATGCCGTTCGGGCCCATTCCGTTCTCGATGGTATAGCTGTTCCAGCGCTCCCAGATCGTGGTCGCTCCGTTGTCTACGGAATAGAGCCAGCTCGGATTCCTGCGCTGGAAAAGCAGGTCATAGGCAATGTCACCCATTCCATTGTCGGTAAGTGTCTGCATCAGGATGGACGTCCCGAGGAAGCCGGTCTGAAGACAGCCGTCATGTGCCCTGAAATTCTCACGCAGACGTTCCGTCAAAGCCTCTTTCGCCTCACCGTCCAGGAGACCGTTCTTCAGCACAAACAGGGCCGGAGTCTGCATCGTATTGAGTATCTTCACTTTGAACAGTCCGTCCTCATTGAGGAAAGTGTCTCTGAGATAAGCTCTGGCTTCCTGATACATAGCCTCATATTTCGAGGAATCCCTGCCCGTGGCGGCAGCCATGTCACGCATCATCCCGGCATCGATGGCCCAATATGACCCGCAAAGGAAGTCCCAGTACTCCAACGCCTCCGGACGGATGCGGGCATTCCCTTTCCCGTCAGTCTCAAGATACTGCCCGCTCCAGCTCTCCAGCGGTTCATAGCTCAGCCAGTCCGCCCACTGGAAATTGCCGTTCTCCGCAGCATGCAGGTCATGCCTGTATCTGGTGGAAGCGATATGATCCATGTATTTTTCCATGGCTTCCCAGTTCTCGTCGATGATTTCCCTGTCCGCGAACTGTTTCCAGACTGTCCACGGGACTATGATGCCGGCATCGGCCCAGCCGCACCGCATCATCTCGTTGTCCGCGCTGCCGTACTGTGCCAAAGGAGCCACACCAGGGAAGCCGCCCGACGGACTCTGGGTGTCACGCATGTCCCGCATCCACTTATGGAAAAACGCTGCCGTGGAAGCGAAGAAGGAACCGGTCTCGGCAAATACCTGTGTATCGGCAGTCCATCCCAAACGCTCGTCACGCTGAGGGCAGTCGGTAGGGACAGAGAGATAGTTCGAGCGCATGCCCCACACCGTATTGGAGACAAGTTTGTTGACAAGCTCGTTTCCCGTAGTGAGGACACCTGTCTCTATTTCTCTGGAAATGGAAGTCACAGGTATTGACCTGACTTGTTTCAAAGTCACGTCACCGTCGGCCGTAAGATTTATGTACCGATAGCCGAAAAACGTGCACATCGGCATATACGACTCGTATCCGTCACCGCCGGCAAAGGTATAGTCGAGTCTCATCCCGGTGTCCTGGGTGCGGAGGTTGCGGCGATGGATGCTGCCTTCCGGGCCGTCCATGCCCCTGGATTCCGCCCCGTTGCCGTCATTCAGGATTTCGGCAGGCAGACAGGTCAGTGTCACCCCTGCGTCAGCCTTGAAGTCGAAATACGGCACTGCGGCACAGTTCTGTCCGAAATCTATCACCAGATTTTCGCCTTCGGAAAGGGTCATGACATCTCCGTCCGCATATTCCCTTTCCACCACGACTTTCCCGGCTTCGCCTTCGCGGACGCCTTCGACAGTCTTCCATACATAAGCCTTCACCGGTTTCAGGGCCAGATCATGCCTGTGATAGATCTCCGCTCCACCGGTGGGTACAATCTCTCCCTGGAATTCGGTGTTCACCTCAGGTACAGAGAGTTTCTCCGGGGTAAGGTAGCCCGGCAGCACACGTGCGTCATACACTTCTCCGTCATAGATGGCGGCATGTTTCACCGGACCGGCAATGCCGGCTTTCCAGTTCTCCGTACCGGTACCGTAATACTCCTTCGTGCCGTCGGCATAAACAATCTCCAGGACACTGCGGAACGCGCACTTCCTGCCGTTCATCCCGGTCTGCCCGAGAGGTGTGATGATCTTGTCCGCCCACCAGCCTGGGGTCACCTGGGCAGCCAGTACATTGTCTTCAGTGAGGAGTCCCGTGATGTCGTACGTGTATGAGATCCTTGTCTTCCTGAAATGGGTGAAGCCGGGTTTCAGGACTTCCTTCCCGACAGGCTCGCCATTGACATAAAGCTGATAGACGCCAAGTCCGGTCGTCATCCATTTCGCCGACACCACCTTCCCGGAAGGATTCACTTCCGAGACGAACCAGCTGGCTCCGTCAGCCGCACGCTCCCCGTCCCTGATCTGACAGGTGACGACAGGGGCGTCCGCAGCTGAAATCCATTCGGAATGCGCCCAGGCAGAGGCGTCAAGGGCATCCGTAAGCACGGCACCGCCGCGGCTTCCACAGGAAACCGCAAGCAGAGATGCCGTCAAAACTATCAAAAAACCAACAATACTATTCTTCATCTGTGTCTGGTATATAACTGTAGAAATGCAGTTCGCCGAACGAGATTCTGTACCGCTCCAGAGTATCCCAGGTCTCGGTAATGACGATTCTCACATAACGCACTGCCGGAAGGTCTCTGGCTATCTCGAATTCAAATCCGGCAGCTGCAGCTTCGAAATCTTCCTCCGTAGGTATCCAATAGTTGCCGGACTGTCCGCTTACCGGAATGGTAGGGACATTCTGGCTCGGCCTTATCACCTCGCTGTCGGCAAGCAGGGTCCAGTCATTGAGCCATGCTCCGTCCACTGCCCAATAGCTCTCGTCTGTCGTGTTGATCGGCTCGGAAGCACTTCCGTAGAGCTTGAATTTGCGCGGGTTGTAGCATCCGAATGCAAAATAGTCATTGAATGTACCTTCTGCACTCTTGTTACCCATAGGATTGTCAATCGTACCGCCGTATCTTCCCCAGACAACATAGCTGCTGAGATTGTATTCGGCGCCGAGGTCGAATGTCGCCACTATAGGATGGCCTGAGAGAGAGCCGTTCGATATTCCGGTAATCGTCGTATGCCACATGTTTATATTGTTGTCAATGATCCCGTCGAAAAGCATGGAATAAGGGAAAGCATCCTGGTAGTTCGTCATCTCTCCAGGCAGGGCTCCCGTGTTGTCGGCATTAGGCCAATGGCTGATGCCATCGAGCGGCACGAGGCTCTGTATCCTGGCTTCCAGTGCCGGAAGCACATGATTCTCGCCGGCTTTCACTGTCAATGCCTGGTCTGATACTATCTCGGCCTTGCCGTCAACGCCATAGTCGAATGTGACTTTGATACCTTTCGTGAACTCAGCAGGAATGATCGTGAACACATATGTCCCGGCTGAAAGGGACGCGCCTTCTGCGGCAATCAATGTCACGGAAGTACCGGCATTCTCCCCTGCCGCCGGTGTCAGTCCAGGCACCGATACGGATACTGCACCGGCTATCTTCTCCCCGTTCCGTCCTTCCATGGTGACGGACTGCAACGTGTATCCTTCCGGCACTGAGCTGAGTGTCAGAGACACCAGGCCGCAGAGATTATGGAACTGAAGGCTGCCGTTCTCAGACACAGCTGCAGCAAGACTGACTCCGGAAGCAAAGGTGCCTGCGGCTGCAGTCTGTTCTGCCGGAAGCTCCATGGAAACGGCACTGCCGGACAAGACTGCATCAGAATCGTACGGATAGACGGCATAATATGTTTCCGCCGGAACAATCGAACCGGTAAATGTGGCAATGGAAGCATCGGATTCATCTATGGATTCAAGGGTAAACTGTTCCGCCTTGTCAGAATTGCCGAAAACTCCTATGGCATCACCTTCTGTCCACACGACTTTCGAACCGTCCTGAAGCGCGGTCCTGGTATCCGGGGTCTCCGCAGTCCGGCCCGTGAAGCTTATCTCCACCCGGGACTGCAATGCTCCGCCGTCAGGCTGCTCTTGCGTACATGAGACTGACACGGCCGCTATTGCTGCCAGTGCCATAAGACCGAAAACTGTTTTCATGATATTATTCCTCCCAAAAGCCACTTTCGCCATGGTCAATTATGTCGTAGTCGTTCATGATGGCGCTGCTGCAGAATCCGATCTCGCAGCTTGCGCAAACAATGCTGAAATCAGGGCGAGAATACCCCGCCGTCATTGACGGAACATCTGTCCATCCACCGTTGATTAGTTCTTTCGTTTTCATTTTATAATTGGTTTATTGTATTGGTAAGATAACGTCAGTTCGACGAATTATTATGTTCAGTATCAGAGATTCCGTCGAACTGACGTTACGATTTCTTCGAAATCCA
>CALVDP010000020.1 GCA_944326315.1 uncultured Bacteroidales bacterium | reverse complement strand
TCTGCGTCTACTACTATTTTCCTGCCATACTGGGAAACAGCCTCTGTAATCACTTCGTCTTTCAGTTTTTGTGCTGTTGAGTGTGCGCAATTGAAAAGTTCGCAGATTCCTTTCAGCCCATACACATACCTTCTGTGAGAGGATTGGAATGTCTCAGTTTTTTCTATTCTATTCCTGCTGAGCAATTCTTCGAATTGCCCGACAGTCAACATCACTAGTGGAGTATTAGGGGTTATCTCAGCCATATTACATTACATTTGTGTCCATAATTATGGACACAAATGTAATAATAAATTACTGAATTACACAAACTTTAATAAATTTAATTACAATAAATATTACAGAACAGGATGCTACTGTATCATATCATTCGTTATTGAACATTTCCATAGCTTTTTTCTTCGAGGCATCAGATATTGCGACATATGGCTTCATAGCTGCGTAATTGGAATGTCCGGTAATTTTCATTATAACTTCTGCCGGGATTCCGAAAGCCAAAGCATTACATACAAATGTACGTCTGGCTCCGTGTGTACCCAGCACGCTCCATTTAGGATAAACTTCTTCATGGCGGATACCTCCTTGATAATATATATAGGTCACTGGATCAGCAAAACCGCATATCTCGGCGAGATCCTTAATATAGTCATTCATCTTCTGATTACTGATTACCGGTAGTGCAAGATCTCCTGGAAAAGTCTCGTCTTCGTATTTTGACAATATTGTTTTTGCATATTTATTCAATGGAATCGTCAGGCTATCGTTTGTCTTTTCCGTTACTACTCTGATTGTGCCGTTCCTTACATCAGTCTTCCTTAGTTTGGCCATATCACTGTATCTAAGCCCGGTGAAGCAGCAAAAGCAGAAAAGATCCCTCGTTTTCTTCAACGAAGAACTCCTTTTTACAATCTTCCTATAATATTGTCCACTAATATCACTAACAGTAATTTCAGTACCATCGTCAGGAATACTCAAATTATACAGCTTCATAAGTTCCTCCCAAGTAAGGTAGACGACTTCCTTATCTATTATCTTGAATTTCGGTTTGAAATCAATAAAATCAAGTGGCATCCTGATGCCCATTTTGACCGCTTTCTTCAGTATCAGTTTCAGCAATTTGATTTCTTTCTGAACGGAAACATCCTTCATTCGGAGTTTTGAACCCAAGAAAGTTACGTAAGCGTTTAGCTGCGTCTCAGTCCAGTCGGCAAACTGGATCTCTGGTGAAAATTCGTGCAAGTGATTCTTTACTGTAATATATTTTTTCAGAGAACTTGCAGTCCATTGTCTGATTACTTTTTCGGTTGCGATGATTTCGTCAAATGTTTTAAAGAAATCAGGTTCAGACTTGCGCGGTTTTCTGCTTTTCCCATATAAAACAGAATGCAAGAGAGCTTTAAGTTCATCCTTTGTAACTGGAGCACCGGACTGTTGTGCATCATAATCATTAAATGCCTTGGTAATTTCAAGAAGTTTGTTGTTGATTTCAGTGTACTTCAGCCCTTTTTTATTCTGCGCCCCTTTCTTGACACATTGCTTGGCGTCAAGCCAATAGTCCGGACTAATGGATATGCCAATTGTTGTTTGAAGGCGAGTGTTGGATACATAAGCAGAAACAGAAATCGGATATTCTCCGGATTTCAGCGGTCTTGGGAAAAGATAGAATTGTACAGCCATGATAATTAATACTTTAGTTACACAACAGTTTGTTCTTTTTTGCAAAACCGTTTGCTAACCGTTTGTTTTTTCTTGTGGAACCCTGAATTTAGAATATTTAAATTTTGGATCCAGGCATCATAACATCGCAACCGTTTGTTTTTACAAAAATACAAACAAACAACAAACGGAAAAACAAACGGTTGTCTGGAAATTCCATCATACCCCAAAAATACAAATCGGCCTCTGACATACATCAGAGGCCGATTGTGATACAAAAAAAGACGGTGTTGAACCGTCTTTGTGCTCCCTCAGGGGCTCGAACCCTGGACCCCAACATTAAGAGTGTCGTGCTCTACCAACTGAGCTAAGGAAGCGTCATGAAGGCCATTTTAAAGGCCAACTTCGTGATCCGTTTGGGATTCGAACCCAAGACCCCAACATTAAAAGTGTTGTGCTCTACCAGCTGAGCTAACGAATCTTACCATTTTCGACCCGTTCCAGAAACACTTTCTTCTGAATTGGGATTGCAAAGGTAGAAGTTAAATATGAATTATCCAAATTATTTGTGAAAATTTTCACAAAATCATACAAAATACCCGCAGCATCAGCATTTTTGAGGGTATATATAGCCCGCAGACCGTTGGAATCAGAGTATCACAAGCTCTTCAAGTATGCGGCGGCGGGCCGAACAAGCCCAGTCATGGAAGGCCTCATCCGGAGTGAAGCCAGCTGCAAATTCCAGCAGCGCTGACAAGTCGAAATAGTCGGACGATATGCCGACGCCGCTTCTCACCGCGTCGAAGGCATTGCATTTCTGCTCTATGTGGGACGGGACCATGAGTATAGGTTTCCCAAGATACATGGCCTCGCAGATGGATTCAAAGCCGGCAGTGCTGGCGTATGCCATACATCCGGCCATCTGACGCAGGAATTCCCGGTCATCAAGCAGATAGAAAGACAGGGTATCGTCCACCTTTTTCACCGGAGTCTCGGACCATTTGTCCCAGAAAAACCGGAGTTCGACTTCAGGATGCGCCGCATGCCATTTCATCACATCTTCGGAAAAGCCAGAATTCAGCATGTAGCCGTGAATATAGCTTCCCCGCTCGGGAACGGTCTCCAGAACTTCTTCCCTGAGTATGGGCGGCACCACCCGGATACGCTTCCCCTCATCGTCCGGCATATCTCTGAACGAAAGAGCCAGCTTCTTGCACGAGCCAATCGAGGTCATTCTGGTGAAAATCATCAGCCCCTCAGTCCCGACAATGCCGGATTCTCCGAGATGGAAGTCTGCATGATGGAAAAGATACTGGTGGCCGATACTGATATTCGGTATGTCGATATTGAAATTGAAATATGTAATGCCTGTCAGCAGCTCATAGAAATTCACGACGACATCAGCACCCGACTTCTTGATGGCATCCTTGAGAAAGAGCACGCTCTTGAGATACTGAGGGAACTTCTCGACATTATACATGACGCTTTTCAGCATGTTGACAGTCCTGTTCTCCGATGAAGGCTGGAAATTCACACTGTCAAACCGCTGCACCGGGGCAGACACCGCCCGCGTGAAGAATTCAGGAAGCTGCCTTGCCTGGCTCTTGCCTACCAGCATGCCCACTACCTGATGGCCGTTTTCAGTCAGAAGTTTCTCAAGGGCCATTGCCTGGGTAAGATGCCCTCTGCCCTCACCCTGGACTATGAACAGATATTTCAGACCTTTTCCCATAGACGACTTGTTTGCTGTTATTCCTTCCGTATCATGCAGATACCCGGGTCAGAGATACTCCTCCCTGTATTTCATGATTCTCCAGGTGCCGTCATTGTCTTCGAGCAACGCGGACAAGGACTCCACCCAGTCACCCGAATTCAGGTATCTTATTCCGTCAATCATCCTGTCCTCAGGATAATGGATATGGCCGCAGATGACTCCGTCACAATGTTTGGACCTCGCCAGATCCGCAAGCATGCGTTCAAAGCCGGAAATAAAGGATACTGCCTGCTTCACCTTATGCTTTATCGCCTGAGAAAGGGAGAAATACGGCTTCCCCTGCCTTGTACGTATCTTGTTGTAGAAGCTGTTGAAGCGCAGCAGGGCCGTGTAGCTTACATCTCCGAGCTTGGCCAGCCATTCCATCTTGGAAGTCACGCTGTCGAAGACATCGCCATGCGTGACGAAATAGCGGTGGTCGCCGGATTCCAGGATATAGTCCTGAAGGACACTGATATTTCCGAGCTCCAGCGGCACAAGATTGTCCAGGAAGTCATCGTGGTTTCCCCTGAGATAGATTACCTCGGTGTCACGGGTTTCCATCATCTTCATTATGACATCTACGAATCGGGTATAGTCCGGACTCCAGCGCTTGCTGGATGATTTCTTCCGGAGCTGCCACCCGTCGATTATGTCTCCGTTCAATATAAGACGGTCGCAATCCACCGAAGAGAGGAATTCTGCCGCTTCCCTGACCTTCGAATGGGCTGATCCGATATGCACATCGGATATGATGACTGTCCTGTAATGTTTCCTGTCCTCCATAGTCTTATTATATGCCGGCGGAATATTCCTTTATATGCTGTTCTTCGGAAAGACGACAGATTATCAGCAGGCCGTTCTTCTCGGCCACAATATATCCGTCAAGTCCCTCTATGACAGCTGCCTTGGCCTCCGACAGATGCACCAGACATTTTTTGCAGTTGAACATCCTCACATCCTGCCCCACCACAGTGTTGTCGTTGCAGTCCGGCTTGATATGCGACTTCACCGAGCCCCAGCTGCCAAGGTCGCTCCATCCAAGGTCTGCGGCAATGACATAGATATCCGGGGACTTCTCCATTATAGCATAGTCTATCGATATTTTCTCGCACGTCGGGAACAGGCGCTCAAGAGTCTCCTGCTCCTGAGGCGTGCCGAATGTCGCCGCTATCTTGTCCATGATATCCGCTATTCCCGGCGAAAACCGGCGGAACTGCGACACGATCGTCCCGGCCTGCCATACGAATATTCCGGCATTCCAGAAGTAGTTTCCTTCCGCCAGATATCTGCGGGCAGTGACTATGTCCGGTTTCTCCTTGAACGACTTCACCTTCGTCACCTTGCCGTATTCCGCATTAGCGGCACAGATGTAGCCGTATCCCGTCTCCGGACGTGACGGGACGATGCCGACAGTTACGATATACCGGCCGGTAGCCGAGAATGACAGGGCAGAAGAGATGACTTCCGCGAATTTCCCCTTGTCGAGGACAAGTGCGTCTGCAGGGGTCACCACTATATTGGCGTCAGGATGTCCGGCGGCTATCTTCCAGCAGGAATACGCTATGCAAGGCGCAGTGTTTCTCGGCTCAGGCTCCGCAAGTATGTTCTCCTCGGGAATTCCTGGAAGCTGTTCCTTCACCATCTCCACATACCGGGACGAGGTCACCACCCAGAAATTGGACATCGGACACAATGGCAGGAACCTGTCTACCGTAAGCTGTATCAGGCTCTTCCCCACCCCGAGCACGTCTATGAACTGCTTCGGGGTATCCGGGGTGCTCGCCGGCCATAGTCTGCTCCCTATGCCTCCGGCCATAATGACTACATGTGTATTATCCATAACAAAAAGGATGTGCCGACATGCGACACATCCTCAAATATAATTATTTTTTTGACTGGAGAATGTTTTATACGGAAAAATCCCACATTCCGCATGGCTCCCGTCAGAACGAGATGCCAAGCTTGAAGCCTGCATTGTTCAGTCCGTCTATACCGAAAGCCCTGCTCTTGTTCGTGGCATAGCTGTAATATCCGGCTATCTGAAGACCGACATTGCTCTTGTTGAACGGATGGAATACCACACCTATCTCAGGTGACACATAGAAGCCCCACTGGCTGTCATAAGCGCCGAAGGTAGAAAACAACTGGTACTCCCTGGCGTAGTTGGCCCCGATCTTGGCCTCGGCATAAGGCTGCACCTTCTTCCATGCGAAACGGTATCTGAGCGTTGCCCCGAAAGGCACCTGATACAGTGAATTATAAAGGTCGGTAGTCACCGCCGTCCCGTTGCCTGTATCATAAGTCTGCTTAGGGACATATTCATTGTTGGTATTGAAGCTTGCGAACACTCCCGCAGCGACTCTCGGAAGGAAATAATATCCGCCCTCCAGATATGCGCCCCAACCGTTCGCACTTCTGGAAAAATTATTGGAGAACGAGCCGTTGAACTGCCATCCGGCATCCACATAGAAGCGCCTCCCCACCTGGGCATCCGCACTTGCCGCCAAGACTATCACGGCCAATACCGCTAATAATATCTTTTTCATCTTCAATTCCTCCTTTGCGTTACTTTGTGACTGTCATGTATGGAGACTGTTCGAACGCCTGGCGTATGCCCTGCACGAATCTGGAGAGGTCCGCCCTGGCAGAACTGGCATCTCCGTTGATCATGCAGCTCCATACTACCGGCAGCTGTTCATTCTCTCCTTCCGGAGAAGTAAGGTCCGCCATGTCGGCCATAAGCGAATGTGTCGTCAGCTCGTAAGTCACCGGATAAGGATAATACCATCCTCCTCCCCATGCACCCCAGTAATAGGATGACCAGTAGCCCGGATAGTCTATCCACCAGTAAGGATTGACATAGTCGACATAATAGTCCGTATCAGCCACATATGTGAGTTGTATGGCGAGATCGGCATCCGCCTTGTTGTCAGAAGGCACATAGGTGTACCCTCTGTCTTCCATCATCTGCCTGTATTCGCCCACAAGCATGTCAGTCGCGGAATTCTTTATGGTGTCACACCCGAGACGGGTATCCAGCACCAGCAGGCTGTCCGCCACCGTGAAAGTGGAATAACTCCCGAAATCCGTGTCTTCCGCATACGATGTAGAGACAAGGAACTCGCCGTCAGCATCCACCACTGACGGAAATTTCTGGCAGGAATACAACAGGCCGGTACCCGCCAGCATTGCAACCAATATAAATCTTTTCATGACCAATCATTTTATTGTCTGTCCGAAATTTTCCAGATTAACCGTGTCTGCCGTCCATGTCAGATTGACATGCCTTCAAACACGCGCGAATGTTCGTAAGGCAGCAGATATCCTTCCAGCCTTATGTCATTCGAGTTGAATGTAGGGGAAATGTCCACAGTCACCCTGTTCGAGCCAGGATAAGCGGAAATGGACACTGTAGCATTCACGCCACGTCCGATGACATCCATCTTGAAATGCATGCGGCCTTTCTTGTCATAAGTGATCTTCACATTGGAGGCTACGCCTTCCACTGTTATTCCTCCCACACCGTTAAGACCGCTGTACGCATAGCTCGGCGACACCTGTATCACCGCACGGTCACCGTCAAGTGAGACGAAATTTGTCGTGGAATTGACCTGCACGCGAGTACCGTACTTGAATGTCACGGCGTCGGCCTCGACCACGAAAGAAGAATCCTTCAGGGCGGACTGCGCCTGCAGCCATGACAGTGTATCGATGGCAGCCTGGCGCTTCTCCACGCCGCTGCGCCCCTGGTTGAACTCCTCCATATCGCTTTTCCAGCGCTCTATCCTCTCCTTCAGGGTCTCCCTGTCCTGGGCCATCCCTGAAAAACATGCTGACACCAATGCCAGCAAAATCAACATCTTTTTCATATTCCTCAATATATTTGTCACGTCACCTGCCTGTGCACCGGCAGCTTTCCGTGGATTCCGGCAGACATATTATCAAAGTGTGCGCCAACGCAATATCCTTCAAGGAAAAAAATCCTCATGACAGGACATTCGCGGATCAATCTTCATTATAAATCGATGAAACTTCATTATAAATCCCGGAATTCCAGGAATATTGCACGGGAATCCCGGGAATTTTCAACAACGGCGGACGACTTATCAACAATCGCCTCAGATTCCGGCATGCCCGGGTACATCCTAATGATAATTTTACATAAATTTGAAGATTAATTCAGAACAAAATGGAAGCTATTGTAAAGACTGATTTCTCTTTTCCCGGACAAACAGGCAAATATGTCGGGAAAGTGCGTGATGTTTATGATATAAATGACGAATATCTTGTAATGGTGGTCACCGACAGGATTTCCGCCTTTGATGTCGTGCTGCCGGAGGGCATCCCGTACAAAGGCCAGGTGTTGAACCAGATAGCATCCAAGTTCCTGGACGCCACATCCGACATCATTCCGAACTGGAAAGTCGCGGAGGCTGACCCGATGGTGACTGTAGGGCACAAGTGCGAGCCGTTCAAGGTGGAAATGGTCATCAGAGGCTACCTTTCAGGGCATGCTTGGAGAGAGTACAAGGCCGGCAAGCGCAGCATCTGCGGAGTGGCAATGCCTGACGGGATGGTGGAAAACCAGAAATTCCCGGAGCCTATAATAACTCCTACCACAAAGGCGGCAGAAGGTCATGACGAGGATATCTCGAAAGAGGATATCATAGCATCAGGGCTCGTAAGCCGCGAAGACTACGAGAAGCTTGAAAACTACACGAGAGCCATATTCAGGAGAGGCAGCGAGATAGCCGCCAAAATGGGCCTGATACTTGTCGACACCAAATACGAGTTCGGGAAAAAGAACGGTACGATATATCTCATGGACGAGATACACACGCCGGATTCTTCCAGGTACTTCTATGCCGACGGCTACGAGGACAGGCTGGCCAGAGGCGAGAAGCAGAAGCAGCTCTCCAAGGAATTCGTACGCGAATGGCTGATGGCCAACGGATTCCAGGGGAAAGAGGGCCAGAAGGTTCCCGAGATGACACCTGAAATCGTGAACAGCATCACAGACAGGTATATAGAGCTTTACGAGAACATCACCGGCGAAAAGTTCGTCAAGGCAGACAGCGCAGGCAATGTCCTGGAACGTATCGAGAAGAACGTACTTGACTGCCTGTCAAAGCTCTGACGCTTCAGCGCCCTTATCTGGGCGTAAAGTTCGAAAGAAGCTGCAGTTGATTGTCCGGAGGCGTCTCGCCAGGCATAAGGGGACAGAGCAAGGTATATCTTGTACTCTCTGTCCCTTCTATATCCATGGCTGTCTTGAGCCATGTCTCCAGGACAGACAGTTCTGCCTGTTTCTCTCCAATCATGGTCTTGACCACAGCCGTGCACTCTTTCGCCATCTGCCTTCCTGTTTTAAGCATCTTGCCGTAGGCTATGGCCCCCAGCCCGAGTTCAGGAAGGCCGAGAGTGGCATTGACGTATGAAAGCCCGAGCCCTGCAAGCTCCGCGCTCATGTCCTGGAGACGCTTCAGGTCTTCCCTGCACGCCTGATACTCCTGCAATATGTCAATAAAGTCACCGTCATTGAGCTTGTCCTCATCGTCAATCCTTATCTGGACCGCCTTGCAGACTTCTCCGGAAGCAGTCTCAAGGTAGGTGGTGAATATCTTGTAGACAGGGCGGGTATCCTCTATCAGCCTGAGGACCTCGGAATAGGCGGAAGTACAGTCTGATATATAGGCGTCCACTCCCTGCGAACCGGAAAAGTCAGGGCGCTTCCACTGTATGCTGATGTTCTTTTCAGTATATACAGGCTCAGTGACAACGCTCCGCGACAGTCTTGCGTCTCCCGGTACGCTCAGCGGAAGATGATCCTTGGTAAGCCTTATGTCGTAGAATACATATTGACCAGAGGTATTGTATGTATTCGCCAGCCAGAACATGAGCTGTCCGCAGCCGTTTATCGGCACTGTCACGGTCTGCGGCTCCATGGTTTCGTATACGGCGATCTCGGCCACGACCTTCTGGTCAGCGCCTATCAGAAGCGTCTCCTTGTAGTCGGTCTTCTCTTCCGAGAACGGACGCAGACATGCTACAGTGAATGTGACACTGTTGTATTCCCCGTAGGTATTGAATGCCGCGCAAGAATTCTCGACAGCATTACCTCCGGCAGCCAGCATCAGAAATGCCGCAGCTCCGATGAGCGTACTTCCCACTACCGCTCCTCCGACAGCCGCTCCGGCAGCTACAAATGCCGATCCTACAGCCGCACCTCCTATCGCACCTGCCGCAGCATTGTCTGTCCCGGACAGCACCCCGTGGTCAAGTGAAAAGTGTACGCTGGTCTGAAGCATGAATCCCTTGTTGATCCGGCTTCCGTCCGGCATTTCAAAATATCTCCGCATGGTGCTTCCGTCATGGAAGATCTCATCCCTTGCATCCTCTTTCGTGCTTACATAATGGAGATACGGGGCTCCAAGGTCTATCAGATCTATCTCATGCGGGCATTCCGGTACAGGATGCACGAAAAGGTCGTTGTCAACAGGCTCCCCTCGATAGACCACGATATCCGCAATCCCGTATGCACCGACATTGAGATTGCCGGAGCCTCCGTTCTCGAACCTCAGTTTCCTGCACTTGCCAAGCGGAAGTGTAAAATGACGGTTGGGATATGTCGCCTTCATCGGCTCTTCAAGTATGAGTCTGTCATCCGCATAGACCCTGATGACGTCATCGGTCATCGCCCAGCTCTTGCCTACATATCCGGCTGTGAAACTGACATAGTCGAACTCGTTGCCGAGGTCGAAAACAGCGTATGAGACAATATTGTCATTCCAGAAATCCGCTTTCTCGTAGAGGATAAATCCTTCGCTGAATCTCGTCCCTCCCATGGAAAATGTCACATGGTCGGATTCGCCGTCATATACCTGATGGGCAATCTGCCCGCCGACAGCGTAAGGCGGGATATTAGACACAAGCTTGCACACGTCCGGCAGGTCTTTCAGCCGCGGATTGACATTACCGGCGGCATCATCTTCCTCACTTTTGTATTTTCCCGCAGGATAAAGCCTTGCGTCCACGATTGCGGCATGCATGCTCTGCTCAGACTGTTCCGTATGGATAGACAGCTGGCGGCATCCGGTGACATCGAGCACGATACGCTTGGCGATATCTGTCTGGGAGACCTCATATTCATGTATAATCCTGCCGTCTGCCTTGATGGTGATCCATCCCTTGCCTCCGCTGCTGCTGTCATTGTCTACAGGACCGGCAAGCAGGCTCAATGTCTCGTACCGGCCGCGGAGGTTGAAATAAGAGGCACCTGGCTGGACTCCGATGAAGGCCATGTTCATATTGCAGACAAGCCCGTAATGATATCCTGTCCCGTTCACATAAACAGTCTTGGCCTCCAGGTCAGGCGAGACACAGAAATGATTGTACTGGGCATACGGCTTCAGGTCTCTGACCAGCTCCGCCGTCTCCGTCACCCCGGTGTCCGGATTGCCGGTCTCGTACGGGGTCTCCCCTGCCTTCCATAGAGTCACTTCGGCAAATCCTATCTCATCTTCTCCCTTGACAATCACGAATTTCAGTTCGTCGGCACCACGGATGTCCAGCTTCATGCGTTTCGGCACGGCATACCTGTATATGACTTCATCGGCGATTTTCCGTCCGTCGGCATAGACTGTCACGACAGCCGGCCCGTAGTCCAGAGATTCCGGATCATGGATACGTCCCAGCACAAACATGACATACTCGTATTCCCCTCCGAGACGGAAAGCCGCATATCCAGGCTTGTACGGTCCCTGTGAACTCCCTATGGTAAATCCGGCCTTCCAGACAAGACCACCCTCCAGATTGATTGCAGGAGAATTCCGTCCCGAATGCTTGTACGGGGTGTACATATAGGAGCTTGCGGGGGACAGGATATCAGCAAGATACCGGACCTGGGCATCCGCTGTCCGGATGATACAGGACAGGAGGAAAAGGACAGAGAGGATTTTTTTCATATTCGTCAAATTTCAGTAAGGTCACATATAGCGGGTAATGCAAGACATGCGGACAAACGGTCACGAAGAGAGGACAATAGCCCTGACATCGCTGAAGCAGTGCCGCCCGAGATCAGAAGGGGAAACCAGCAGATCGAGCACACCTTCGTCCATGAAGCGCAGGTCGAAACCGTCTCCGCTGAAAGAATCTATTTCCAGCAGAATGATGTTGTCCTCAAACGGAGGATCCCAGGTTTCCCACTGGCGGTGGGTCGGCGGGGCGAAGAGCGCATGACCTCCAAAAGGGCTTGCAGGGCTGTGGCTGAAGCTGATCTTCAGCGCCCGCGGGATGTATGCCGGTCTGCTTTCCGACGGAGACCCGGTCTCTGCCAGATTCGCGTCTGACGGGAAGTAGAGCACCTTCACGGCATCGGGACCACTGACGGAGCCTCCGATAAAGTCATCAGTATCATAATACCCGAGATAGTGGTCTATCCTGGCGAAAAAGGACAGGACACCTTCGTGCGGAAGCATATTGCCGACGTCATATACGGACACGTCGGCCAGGTTTATCTGACATACGAAGAAATACGGATGTTCTTCCCCGCTGCTGTCCTTATAAGAAGGATACCGCATGCCGCAAGGTATATCCGGCTTTCCCCAGAAACGGGAAGAGCCGGGTTTCATTTCCCCTGCAGGAATGGACAGGTCAAGGTAAACAGGCGTCATTCCTCGTCAGGTGCGTAAAGGTATTGCCGCAGTGGCGACGGATAGTCACAATAGTCTTCCGGAGAGAAGAACCTGTCAAGCTCTATTTTCGCGTTCTCTACGGAATCCGAGGTGTGGACAATATTTTCCTGGGAACTCATCCCGTAGTCTCCGCGGATAGTGCCGGGAGCCGCCTTGCGGGCATTGGTGGAGCCGGCCATCTCCCGCACGGTCTTTACCGCCTCAAACCCTTCCCAGCAGCAGAGTATCACCGGCGCAGCCATCATGCCGGCTTTCAGCCACGGGAAGAACGGCCTGTCCTTCAAATGGGCATAATGTTCGTCCAGTATTTCCGGCGTAAGCTGTTTCATCTTCATGGCGACAAGCTTAAGCCCTCTTTTTTCGAATCGTGAAATCACCTCACCTACCAGGCCTCTCTGCAATGTGCCCGGCTTCAAGATCACAAGTGTCCTTTCCATCATGACAATCAGATTGTTTTTCTTTCCGTGGTTTCAAAATAAGCAATCCCGGGCGGCAACATATTCCGTCCGATTTTGTAAATATAATCATTCATAATGAATTATCCAATTCCCGGCCAAGCTATTTCCAAGGGGTATTTCCCAGGTATTTCCCCAGCTGCCTTCACGGCTGTCGGAAGGCCCCCACCAGTACATCCTTCCTGTAACGGGCAGACAGGAAGACGGTACGTATTATCAGATGCACAAGATAAGCGGCCAGAAGGATATGTATGGAAACAATGGAAGATGCCGCATCGTCAAGACTGAAGGCCCTGAGTACTGCCAGTCCGGCAAAATAAGTCAGGAAAAAGCCGGCCGCAGCCAGGATCATGTTGTCCCTTATGGGTCTGGATGCGGTAGCGCCGATGAATATCCCGTCCCAGGCAAAGGCAGCGCATCCTGCAAGGGGCATAAGAACCATCCACGGCATATATTTGAGGGACATGTCCACCACTTCGTAGTCGGAAGTCATCACGCGCATTATAGGCTGCCCGCCGAAAGCATATATGAACATGAACGCGACTCCTATGCCCATGCTCCACACGAAGATATATCTGACGACACGTTTCAGCATCGCCTTGTCTCCGGCGCCTATGTAGCGGCCTGCAAGAGCCTCTCCGGCATAGGCGAAGCCATCCGTGAAATAAGAGAAGAGCATCATTATCTTCATGAGGATAGTCCCGGAAGCCAGCAGGAGATCCCCGTAGTGTGCGGAGAATGTCGTGAAACCGATATAGATGCTGATGAAGCAGAGAGAGCGGACAAAGAGATCGGTGTTCATAACGAAAAACCGCTTCATCCCTGTCCCCTTGAACGACATGACAATATCATTGAAACCGAAATCCGCGAAGACCTTCCTGTACTTGACAAGAAGGAAGGCTACGGCACAGATCAGCCCGCAATATTGGGCTATGACAGTGCCAGCCGCGACACCGGCGAAGCCTATTCCCTCCCATTGGAAGTCTCCGGCAGTAATCCCGAGTGCGAGTATTATGCTCGCGACAACATTCACAGCATTCACCACAAGGTCCGTAACCATAGGAGAGACACTGTCCTGCATGCCTATGAACCAGCCTTTGAATGCCATGAGACTCAATGTCGCAGGAGACGCCCATATCCTTATGAAAAAATAATCTGACGCCAGCTTCTCGACTTCAGGAGTGCAATCGACCACAAGAAAAGCCAGCCTGACAAAGAGCCATTGGACCGCGATAAGGAAAAGTGCGCAGGCAAGCGCGATTCCTTCGGCCCTGCTGAATACAGATGCGGCCTCCTTCATGGATCCGCGCCCGTAAGCCTGGGCGGTAAGGCCTCCCGTGCCGATCCTGAGGAAACCGAAATTCCAGTACATCAGGTCAAACAGCATCGTCCCTATGGCCACGCCTCCTATCAGAGTAGCGGCCGACACCACGGAACCCGTGTCCATGTGCCCGGCCACGGCAATGTCCACCATCCCGACGATAGGGACAGTTATGTTCGCCAGTATGCTCGGGACAGCCAGGTTCAATATGTTCTTGTTTACACCCATTACCTGTATTTCCTCCCCTCTTCAAGCATTCCCAGATACGAAGAATATCTCTCGTAGCTTACGGTGCCTTCCTCAACGGCAGCCTTGACCGCACATCCTGGCTCATGGGTATGGGTGCATGGTGTGAACCGGCAGTTTTCCGATGCCTTGAGCATTTCCGGAAAATAAAGGGCAATCTCCTCCGGAGCGATATCCACAAGCCCGAATCCCCTGATTCCTGGGGTGTCTATTATGAAGCCCCCGGATGAAAGCGGATACATCTCATAGAATGTCGTGGTGTGCTTGCCTTGCAGGTGCGCCTCCGATATCTGCCCTATCTTCAAGTCAATGGAAGGGTCGAGGGCTTTGATAAGCGAGGATTTTCCCACCCCGGAAACACCTGAAAACAGGGATATCATGCCGTTACAGGCCTCCCGCAGTCCGGCCACGCCTTCGCCTTCAATGGCGGACACCTCCATGATACGGTATCCGGCTCCTTCATAGATTCTGCGGAAAGCCTCAAGCTGTCCCGCATACCCGTCCCGGAAAAGGTCCATCTTGTTAAGCACGATTACAGGATGGACATTGTATACCTCGCAAGTCACCAGTATCCTGTCCAGAAAAGGCAGCTTGACTTCCGGGAAGTCCAATGTGGCGACAATGAAGGCCTGGTCTATATTCGCGGCTATGATATGGGACTGGCGCGACAGGTTGGCCGACTTGCGGATCACGTAGTTCTTCCTTTCCAGTACAGACTTGATGACAGCCGGATTCTCTGCGGAAGGAGGCTCGGGCCCTGTCTCGTAAATGACCCTGTCACCTACGGCCACAGGATTGGTCGATGAATTTCCTCCAAGCCGGATTCTGCCACGGAGTACCGCCGGGAAGAGTTTCCACTCCGGCAATCTTGATAGCAGGTAATGGCTTCCCGTGTGCTTCACTACTGTTGCTGTATTTTCTGTCTGGGGCATAAGTGTTTCCATCCGGTAAATCCTTACAAAGATAAAAGAATTTTACACATATCCTGCTGCGCCCCGGTTGAAAACCGCCAAGAATGCTCTCGGCTTCTTCGATATTTGGCTCCGCCACATATCCTGTTGCGCCTCCAAGTATGCTCTCGGCTTCTTCGATATTTGGCCTGCGGCCACATATCCTGCTGCGCCTCGGCAATGCAAATCAAACAAGTTTGTTTGCATTGCTCTCGGCTTCTGAGTATATTTGACTTCGTCATTTATACAGTGGCACCTCGGCAATTGCAAGTAAACTTGCATTGCTCTCGGCTTCTTCGATATTTGGCTCCGCCACATATCCTGCTGCGCCTCGGCAATGCAAATTGAACAAGTTCATTTGCATTGCTCTCGGCTTCTGAGTATATTTGACTTCGTCATTTATACAGTGGCGCCTCGGCAATTGCAAGTAAACTTGCATTGCTCTCGGCTTCTGAGTATATTTGCAAATATTGATTTTCAGACCATGATAACAGAAAACCAGATTGAAGACACCCTGTCCGGCATGTTTTCGGACATCGTGTTCAGCGACGAGCCGGCAGGACTTTACGACCCGCTGCGCTATATGATAGGAATCGGCGGGAAAAGGGTGCGTCCCCGGCTATGCCTGATCACCTATGCTCTTTTCAAGGACAGCTTTGACGAGAAAATACTTGAACCGGCTGCTGCACTTGAGGTATTCCACAGCTTCACTCTGATTCATGATGACATCATGGACAATTCCGACATGCGCCGTGGTGTTCCTACAGTACACCGGAAATGGGACAGCAACACAGCCATACTTTCAGGAGACGTGATGTCAATAGACAGTTACAGGAGGATTGCGAAAGCTCCGGCACAAGTGCTGCCGGAAGTTCTGGAACTGTTCTCCACCACGGCCGCACAGGTATGCGAAGGACAGCAATACGACATGGACTTCGAGAATACCAGGGACATCACGATGGATGACTACATGAAAATGATAGGGCTGAAGACAGCCGTCCTGATCGCCTGCTCGGCCAAGACGGGAGCACTGATAGCCGGTGCTGACAAGAGGACTTGCGATCTGCTCTACAAGTTCGGATATGACCTCGGGCTTGCGTTCCAGATTACGGACGACTACCTCGACACATACGGAGATTCGTCCATCTTCGGGAAAAAGATCGGCGGGGACATCATAAACAACAAGAAGACATGGCTGCTGACCCGGGCAATGGAAAAGGGAGAGGAACTGGAAAATACGGGGGCGATAGACCCGGCGCACGGCAAGACCGCACTTCTCAGGGCCATGGACATGAAAGCCGGCAACGAGGCGGAGAAGACGGCCAAGATAGACAAGGTCAAGGAAATATACGAAGCTCTCGGCATTGATGAAGATGTGAAGTATGAGATCATCAAGCTCCATGCTCAGGCAATGAACTATGCCGGACTTATAGGACTCGGCAAGGTGCGTTACGAGATGCTCCACAGATATGCCGACAGGCTTATAGGCAGGAACAAATGAATCACAAGGATCTGGAAATAATGGCGCCTGCCGGCAATTTCGAATGTCTGCAGGCAGCTATCCAAGGCGGGGCGGATTCCGTCTACTTCGGTGTCGAGAGACTGAACATGCGGTCACATTCCGCAAACAATTTCAAGATGGAGGATCTTCCGGAAATCTGCAGGATATGCAGGGAGAACGGGGTCAGATCCTACCTGACGCTGAACATCGTCCTGTACCAGGAAGATCTGGAAGACATGCGCAGGACCCTCGATGCCGCGAAAGATGCAGGTATCACAGCTGTCATAGCTTCAGACATGGCTGCCATAATGTATGCACGCCGGATCGGGATCGAGGTACACATTTCGACCCAGCTCAGCATATCGAATGCCGAAGCGCTGCGTTTCTATGCGCAATATGCGGATGTCATCGTGCTTGCACGAGAACTGAACCTGCATCAGGTAAAGGAAATCAGGTCGATAATAGATTCCGAAGACATCAAGGGCCCGTCCGGACGCAAGGTCGGCATAGAGATGTTCGCCCACGGGGCTTTGTGCATGGCCATTTCCGGCAAATGCTATCTCAGCCTGCATGAATACGGGGCGTCGGCCAACAGAGGCTCATGCTACCAGATTTGCAGGCGCGGATATGAAGTGACAGACCTCGAGACCGGGAATCAACTCGTGGTGGACAACAAATACATCATGTCCCCGAAGGATCTCTGCACCATAGAATTCATGGACAAGATCATAGACGCCGGAGTGTCCGTGTTCAAGATCGAAGGCAGGGCAAGGTCCGCGGAATATGTGAAAAGGACAGCGTCCTGTTACCGCCGGGCAGCCGATGCGGTGTGTGACGGCAAATACACTCCGGAACTGGCCGGAGCGCTGAAAAAAGAACTTGCGGAAGTATTCAACCGTGGCTTCTGGGACGGCTATTACCAGGGGGCAAGGCTCGGGGAATGGAGCGAAGTCTATGGCAGCAAGGCCACCAGGCGAAAAATCTACTGCGGGAAAGTGACCAACTGGTTCGCCAAAATCGGAGTCGCCGAGATATTGGTGGAATCCGCCCCGCTCAAGGTCGGGGACGACATCCTTGTCATCGGTGCCTCGACAGGTGTGGCGGAGCTCAAGGTCAAGGAGATAAGGGTAGACCTGAAGCCTGTGGAGGAAGCCGGCAAGGGGACATACTGCTCCATACCGGTAGACACGTCCGTTACCGGGAAATTACGTCGCTCGGACAAAGTCTATCTGTGGGTCGAAGAATAAATAACGTGAATTCGATGAAATGAATGGAATGAATTTCATAGAATTACCTCTATAGAGGACGAAGTCCGGCGTAAGTTCTCCCCTACGCAGGGGAGAATTTAAGAGGGGTGACACGAAAAAGGAAAGGGATTTCGAAGAAATCGTAACGTCAGTTCGACGGAATCTCTGATATTGAACAGAATAATTCGTCGAACTGACGTTAAATATGAATATCAGCACTCACTTGAAAAGCTCCCTGAGGACTTTCAACGAATTGACATTCACAGCCGATTCCGTATGGTATTCAATATATTTCAGAAGCTTCTCCGCAATATCGTTGCGGAGTTCGCCGGACATCGGCACCAGCATGGCTTCCGAAAACGGCAAGCCGGAGAACTCCGACACCAGGGGCATATTCCCGCCCATGAACGGCTGCAGGTCCCTTGGCTCCGGGCTGAATCCCAGGGCGATGATGAATTCCAGCAGGAAGTACAGCTGGAAATTGCTGAAGTCAGCCTCCATCGCATCCAGCAGCATAATATCCTTCACACACATGTCATAAAGGGCATCATCCTGCATCCCGTCCCGGATCACCCGGTACAGGACTTCGCTTATGAACATGGCAATCGCGCTTTTGCTCAGGTTGTTCCGGATTCCGTTCAGCGGATATACCAGTGCGAAATTCCTGGCATTGGACAATTTCGACCTTGAATTGTCTGTTATGTCCGCTTCCAGTATCGCAAGAGGGAAAAATACCGATGTTACAGACCTGCGCGATATGTTCCTGACAAAAAGCCCCTTCCTGCCATATTCCCTGGACAGGGTATGGAGAATCATGGAGTTCTCCCCGAACCTTGTAGTGTGCAGCAGGATGAATTCGGAACTGTTCATGCTTCAGCTCCGTCCTTCAGAAATGCGGCCATGGCCCTCAACGCCTTGCCTCTGTGGGATATTGAATTCTTCTGTTCCTCTGAAATTCCGGCCAGCGTAGTCTCCGGATACTCGTCTGCGACAAACACGGGGTCATACCCGAAACCGCCGTTTCCTGACCGGCATCTGGCTATCCTGCCCTCAAGCACACCGGTGAAAAAATGCCTTTCACCTCCGAGAATGAGGGTGACGACGCTCTTGAAACGCGCCCGGCGAAGATTTTTCTTTGGAGTAATCCCAATCGACCTCATAAGCGACGCCTCCATCTCCTTTCTGGCAAGTTCGTCGAGAAGTTTGTCCATGTTCTTCCCGAAATCCTTGTCCTCACCGGCATATCTTGCCGTATGGACGCCCGGGGCACCGCCCAGCACATCGACCTCAAGCCCTGTATCATCAGCGAAACAATCCGTATGGCAATGCTGCCAGATATAGTCCGCTTTCTGCTGCGAATTGGCCCTCAGGGTCGTGCCTGTCTCTGGAATCTCTTCATTGATTCCCATCTGTGCAGGGGTAACGAGCTCAAATCCCTTGCCTAAAATCTCTGATGCCTCACGCAGTTTTCCGCTATTGCCCGTTGCAAAAACCATTTTCATAACTGCTTTGTATTTCATCTAAATCCGCCGCAAAGTTATAAAAATCATTTCCAATTCTCCAAATATTCATCTGACATGTGGACATGCTTCAACATGCTTTACATGCGCACGGATGCGGTACGCTTTCGGAGATATCCCGATATGGAGCCGGATCCGGTTCCGGAGAAAATTATCGGCTGTACTCGACAATGAGCACCTGGCGCGGCCCGACGACGGTGGAATCCGACACCTCGGCTGGGTCTCCGGTCAGGACATTGCGTCCGCCATGCAGACTGCCGGCAATTTCCGCATAATGAGACCATGGAACGCGCTTCCGGCCACGGGAGTTGTTGATGAATACGAACACGGCGTCAGTATCATCATAGCGGAAATAGGCGTAGGTATTGTCCCGTGACAGGAAATGGAGCGTCTTACCGTCGTGGATCACTTTCTTGCCTTTCCTCCACTGGAAAAGCTTGCGCGTATAATCATGCATTGCTGCCGCAAATCCTTCAGAGACAGGCTTCCCGTCCGTATTCACCACCGCAGAGGCCCTGCCTTCTGCCGAAAACAGGTCCATGCTGTCACCCTGCCAGCCTCCCGGGAAATCCACCCGAAGACCGCCATGCCCCTGCGAACGGTCTTTCGAGACGAACATCATCTCGTCTCCGTAGAACAGCTGTGGAATCCCCCTCATCGTTGCCAACATGGCCAGGGCTATCCTGTGCCTGTCCGGATTTTTCTTCAGGACATCCCCGATACGGTCAATATCATGATTGCCGAGAAATATCATCATCCGGGACAGATCATGGTAAACGAAATCATGGGAGATACAGTCATACACTCTGGACATGCCCTTGCCCCATGCATGAGAATCCGTCGGGAGAGCATTGCAGATGGCTTCCTGAAGAGGGAAATCCATTATCGACGGCAGATGCGAGTCAAAACCGTCCCTGTTCGCATTCCCTCCCTGCCAGTATGCCAGCTGCGGGATTGAGGAGGTCCAGCATTCGCCGACGATATTGAAATCCGGGTATTCTTCCAGTATGGCGGCGCACCATCCGCTCATAGGGCCTTTCTCATTGTACGGATATGTGTCCACCCTGAAACCGTCAAGTCCGGCATACTCTATCCACCACACGGCCCACTGCCGGAAATACTGCAGCACGAAAGGATTGTCCAAATTCATGTCCGGCATGGAAGGGACGAACCAGCCGCTTTCCTGGAGATTACGGTCGTACTCCGACGCATTGGAATCCATACCTGCCGACAGACAGACATTTGTCCCGGTATATTCAGGGAACGTATGAATCCAATCCTTGAACGGAAGGTCCTTCATCCACCAGTGAGCTGTCCCGCAGTGGTTCGTCACTATATCCATCAACACTTTAAGTCCATATTCATGAGCCTTGGACACAAATTCCCGGTACAGTTCATTGGAGCCGAAACGCGGGTCTATACGGTAATGGTCGGCACAGGCGTAGCCGTGATAGGAGCCCTCCGGTTCGTTGTCAAGAAGCATCGGCGTGCACCATACCGCAGTCGCGCCAAGGTCGGCAATATAGCCGAGATGGTCAACAATACCCTGTATATCACCGCCATGACGTCCGAAAGGAGCATCCCTGTCCGGTTTTTCGACAGTGTCATCAGTGGCATCGTTGGACGAGTCTCCGTTCGCAAAACGGTCAGGCATGATGAGATATATCATGTCCGCTGTCGTGAAGCTCTTTCTGGCGGACGAGCCCGCGGCCCGCGCGTTTATCCGGTACGCGTACCTGAAGGTCTCTGTACCGCTGACGAATACGATATAATATGTACCTGGAGCGGCATCCGGCGCAATCTCCACATCGATGAACAGATAGTCCGGGCTGTCGGCCTGATAGATCCGGGAGACCTTCACACCCCGGCCACCCTCGATACGGACGGCTGCCCCTGAGATGTTTTCGCCATAAACCATGAGCTGCAAAGGGGTCTTCATCCCTGTCCACCATGAAAGCGGCTCGACTCTGGATACGCGCCCGCCGGCATCAGGCACCGTATCCGGATCAAATTCATGATTGACGTTGCCGGAAACAAAATCTGTCATTGTCATCAAAGCGGATTATCTTGTCACAATATCTTACTGTCGGCGGCGTAATAATGTAACGTCAGTTCGACGAATTATTCTGTTCAATATCAGAGATTCCGTCGAACTGACGTTACGATTTCTTCGAAATCCCTTTCCTTTTTCGTGTCACCCCTCTTAAATTCTCCCCTGCGTAGGGGAGAACTTACGCCGGACTTCGTCCTCTATAGAGGTAATTCTCTGAAATTCATTTCATTCATTTCATCGAATTCACGTTAATGTAATAATCAGGCGAAATAACAGGGTAATAACAGGCAGTCTGCTGCGTTGCTTTCGGGATGAATGCTTCAGTCATTTACGGAACTAAACTCATTGGCACCTGCCGGAATCCGAAATCATTTCCCGTAGGGAAGAATTGAATGCATCGCTGGCGATAAGCGTTTCCAGCGTCAGATGCATCCTGTATTTCCAGTAATACCGAGGTATCGCAGGCACGTTTATCCTCTCCTTCGTCGGGTCCTGGGCTCTCAGATCACCGTCAAGAGACAGCCAGTCCTGAAGCGGAAGTATAACGAGCATTGAAGACGACTCCAGATGAAGCCGCACAATCTCCCGGCATATCCACGGCCCGCAATCCGCAGGAGCTTCTCCCTCTCTGTGCATCACCATGTGCCAGAAATCATCCGTCACCTTACGGTCTTCCGCCCACCAGGCTCTTATCGGATTCATGTCATGCGTAGAAGTGGTGCAGACAGAGCAGTACGGATAATGCGCCGGATCAGCAAAGACCTCATGCACGGACTTTGGCATCCGCTGTATCTCAAGAGAAAGTATCTGATACTCCCTCATCACCTCTGACACACAGTCCGGGATCATGCCCAGGTCCTCCCCGCATGCAAGCATTCCCGTGGCGGAAAGAAGCGGCGGGAGCTTGCGCATGGCGGATTCCTTCCAGAAAGCATTGTGTCTGCGATAGAAGAAATCGTCATAAAGCCTGTCAAACGACTGCCTGAGGCCTGGATCGAGTCCGGCATATGCGGAAGTGAACTGTGCGGCTATCCTCGGATGCCACCAGCCTTTTCTGCGCGGGTCTTCTACAAAAAGCACATCGTTCCCGTCATGTCCGGCAGCATGGACATCGAAGCCCAAAGATGCCAGCTCGCCCTCGGAATACGGCAGGGCAGGATTGAAATGCCCCATCAGTCCGCTCTTTTCAGACAGCGGTATCTCCCATATACGGAAAAAGCCCAGGATGTGGTCTATTCTGAACACGTCGAAATAGAGAGACATGTGTTTCAGACGCGACTTCCACCATGCGTATCCGTCCCTGGCCATTTCATCCCAGTTGTACGTAGGGAAGCCCCAGTTCTGCCCGTCTGCGGAAAATGCGTCGGGCGGGGCGCCGGCCTGTGAATCCATATTGAAAAGCTTCTTTCCAGTCCATGCATCAGCGCTTGTCCGGCTCACCCCGATAGGCAGGTCTCCCTTGAATACAATGCCCTTGCCGCGTGCATAATTCCTTGCTTCCGACAGCTGGACATGCAGATGATACTGCACATAGAAGTGATAGTCAATTTCCTTCTTGTGTCCTGCCGCGAAAGCCTCCGCCTTGACTCTGTCATAGTCAGTGAAGTCACCTTGAATTTCGGTCCGTTCTCCGGTTTTCCGCCCAGCGGGACTTTTCCACCTGGAGAAATCTGCCGTCCCGAAAGCGTCCCTCAACACACAGAACATGGCGTAAGGCAGGAGCCAGTCCCTGTTTTCCTCCACAAAAGACCTGCAGGCCCTGGTCCTGAGCGTTTTCGCCCCGTTTGTCCTGAATGCCTCCCTGAGAAGCCTCTGCTTTTCCCTGTTCACTCGTTCGTAGTCCACTTCCGGAAGGGCATTGAGCTCGTCACGGAGACTTGTATAAGCCTCATCCTCCGCCACCCCGACATCCGGAAGATGGATGAACTGCGGATGAAGCGCGAAACTCGAACAGGCGTTATAAGGATACGAATCCTCCCATGTACCTGTCATGGTCGTGTCATTGACCGGAAGCAGCTGTATGATTTTCTGTCCGGTCAAGGCTGCCCAGTCCACGAGAAGTTTCAGGTCATGGAACTCGCCTATGCCGAATCCGCTTTCTGAACGAAGGGAGAACACCGGTATTGCCGTACCTGCGGCTTTCCACAGCCTGCCAGGCACTGTCCGGAACACCCCGTCGGCAAAAGGTGCGGAGCGGAAAGGCAGACCCTGGGGCACATCATTCCATTTGTCCGTGACTTGCACGGGCTTGCGGGAATTCCCTTCAGGCATGGCCACGATGTGCGGATCCCATTCGGTGCGTCTGCACAAGCCCCCTGAATGAAGCTCGTACCTGTATTCTAATGTCTGCCCCGGCTTAAGGCGATCTATCACGGCATGCCATTTCCCGTCTCCATGATAATCCATTCTGTACAGACAGCCATTCGCTCTCAGAAAGATCTCTTCACCCCATTCGGTAAAATATTCGACTTCAGTTATCAGTTTCATAGCAAATCCTTGTTCTGCAAATTTAGAATTAATACCGTATCCGGCGAAACATTTCTGACAAACATTTCTGACAAACATTTCTGACGGGAACATTCGCTTTTTGAGGCGGGCGGAAGCATAAAATTTACCCATATGTTAAACTTTTGGTTTGCCTTAAAATTCAACAAAAGCACAAATACCTTAAAATTAATTATTTAACCAATGAAAATTTCTCTTAAAAACAACACATGTTAAACTTTTTCCATTTAACTTTAAAGGAATTTTATGACTTGACTGATTCAAAATGAAAAGTCCCGTCAATTTCAAGCGCGTCATCATTGCAGCATTGGCTTTTATATCCATGCTGCCTCAGGAAATGTATGCAGTGGAGCAGGACAGCCTGTCCGTGATGAGAGACACGATAGCGGAAGCCGGAATCATAGAATCCCGAGTCACAAGACAGGCGGACAGGAACGTCTATACCATCCTGCCGTCCGACAGGCTGAAGTCCTATGACATCAACTCCCTGCTTGACCGCCTGCCGGGAATAAAGTATGACGGGATCTCCGACAGACTGACCGTGAACGGCTATGATGCGATAGTATTCGTCCTTGACGGTGTGGAAATATCAAAGGAGGAACTCAAGGCACTTTCCCCGGAACAGATAAGGAGCATCAGCATCATCCATACTCCCAAAGGCAAATACATTTCCAGAGGAATCAGATATGTCATCGAAATCAGGCGGAAACGGGATGACGGCATCTTTATGAATGTCCGGAACTCATTGTTCATCACTCCGGAGAACAGCAGGACCATCGCCAACGAGCAGCCGGGAATTGCTCTCCAATACACAAAAGGCCGCTTCGACATGAATACAGGCTACGGATTCGGAGATATTCTCTGGAACTATGAGAATACCGCTGAGAGAAGAATGCCTGACGGAAGGGAATATTCCATAAATCCCGATTATGCGGGTCTCCCTACCGAACGCTACCGTTACACAAGTCACAACGCATACCTGCGTACCTCGTACAGCTTCAATGACAGGCACACCCTATCGGTATTCGCGAACTATTCGAGGGAAGGCACCAATACCGCCAACTCCCTGTACATGATGGAAAAAGCCTCCGGGACGACCTTCCATGAATTCTCGCAGAGACAGTCGTCCGCAAGCAACTGGACAGCCAGCGCGACATACAACGGCATGCTTTCCGACAGGCTGGCCATGAATATTTCCGTGAACTGGAACGGCATATACACACCGGAGACTTACACATTCCTGCGGGACGGGACAGTGCTCGAAAACTCGGTCCAGAACAGCCGCAAGGATTACTCTTTCCAGAATATAGACCTTACATACAGTTTTTCCGACAGGCTATCGCTGAATTTCGGCATGAACGGCACGTACAACAGGTACAGGATTTCCGACACGGGGACAGGCAGCACGGTCTTCGACAGGATATCGGGAAGAGCCGACCTGTATGCATACGCCACCTGGGGCATCAGAGACGACCTCGCGTTGTCAGGCGGACTTTCAGCAGGGTACGTGAAAGACGGGGCTGCAGACCGGTTCTATGCGGCTCCGATGCTCACCCTGAACTATTTCCCGAAGTCTGTATTCGGACTTACAGCTGTCTACAACGCGGACCCGTCATATCCCGTACAGGAGCAGCTCGACCCGACACTGCACCAGACAGGTGAGTTCCTCTATTCGCAGGGGAATCCCGGTCTGCCGCCTATGTCCCTGACACACTCTCTCCTGATACAGATGAGTTTCTGGAACAATCTCCAGTTCATAAACTACCTCACCTTTACCCCTGACTACATTTCCGACTACTATGCCCTGTCGGGCAATAATGTGATATCCACATACACTACCGCCGGATATTTCCGGTACACGACGGGGCTCGAATACAAATGGGAAATCAGCAAGAACTGGGCATGGAACAATTCCGTGCAGATGAATCTCATGAAAATATCAGGAGGCGGATTCCGCAACAGCGAAATCGGTTTCATGGGAGAATCTGAACTTGAATACTTCTCCCCGAAACTGAAGCTGCTTTCAAGTCTCGGCTATTCGCGGGGCATGTCACGTATACCGGGACTGCAGGGCTTTTCGGAATACGGATTTGACCTTTGGAATCTGACAGTGGGCAAATACTTGCTGAAGGACAGGCTGGTGCTTTCGATGGATTATGTCATTCCTCTTAATATCGGTGTGCGCCAAAGTCAGAAAAGCGAAACCGTCACACCTTTCTATTTCCAGAGGAACGCACTGGATCTAGGCATATACGACAATATGCTCATCTTCCGTCTGACCTTCAGATTCGGGAAAGGCAAGGAGACGAAGGAAATCAGGGACAACACCAGATACGACAACGAGATCCTCGACAAGCGCGGTCTTCTGTAAGCCCTCCGGCAATCATTGACTGAAAACTTATGGCAACCAATAAACATTTGACCTCATGAAATATGCAACTGCAATAATGCTCCTGCTTCTGCCGTTCATCTGGAATGCAACGGCAGAAGTTGATGACTTTAATGGGATAGACCTGACCGTCAAGGCATTCTATTCCGACTATATATTGAAGTATGACACCATTCCGGACCCGACATACACATACCACAAGACAATACAGATCCGCATGACGGAAAAAATTCCCGACAAGCTGCTGACCGATACGACAGTCATGCAGTTAGGTGAATATTACCATTATGTTACAGACTATATGGGCATATTTGCTCTTCCATGGGTTGAAATCAGTGAAAAAGATATCGGGAACTTAAAAATAGAGATGCCGATGCTGTCTGTAGCACCGCTTAGAAAACAGTCCGGAAACACTGACTACACGCTGATAAGATACTCCTACCTGTCTCCTTCATGTTTGATGGAAGATGACGAGCCATTGTATCAATGCCCTCAATTTTATGCAATGACCGATTTCCAGAACTATGTCTTTGTCCGGAAAGGCGAGACGGACAGTCTAAGAATAACATTCGACATACCCGAATCCTTGTTTTATCTGCGCTCTGACATGGCTCTTGCGGAAAATGAATACGACCCTGACCGCAGGACAGTATCGGCTACGACCGATTGTCCACCGTCTTTTTTCCTCTATTACAAACCTGCTTTCCTGAACAAGACCTTTGATGCAGGGAAAAGCCTGAATATAGATCTGCTCTGGGAAAATGTGGACACCACCAGGTCATCCCTCACGAATATCGAAATAATGCCTCTCGCAAAAAGCACAGAAACAGATACAGCCCAGACAGTTATAAAAAGGACAATCGAAAAAATCGAACAGCTGGCGGAAGATCTTGACACCGTACCTTCAGGAAAATTGGAAATGGTAGTGACGAAACAGGTTCTTCACGGTGTTATGGACACGGTCGACAGATCATGGACCTGGGGACGTGCATATACTGACAAGGGAAACAGACTGATAATCATGGACAAGTCTGATTTCCACACGGCAATGCCGGCCCATGAGATACTCCATCTGTATTTTTCCGTTCCTGAAAAGGATAGTCCGGACTGGACACCGTATGAAAGGTTTATAGTAAGCGAAGCTCTTATCGAGTATTCGGCCACCGCTCTTACTGCCCTGACAACCGGGAAGGACGGATTTGAAAGCATGTTCCGGTACTTGGAGAAAAACGGATATGACCGTAAGGCCGCCATGAAAGCGTCCGAGATGGAGACGAACTCCGCTTTTTCATCCGAAGGCTCTTCAAGCTGGCTCTACTACGAATACATTCCATGGCACCTGCATCAGGCCGCACAGAAGTCCGGAGGTGATGAAGCCATGTTGGAGAAAGTCATCCGGCTGCTTGTCAGAGGTACGAACTGCGGCTGGGACAAGAGCATAGTCGGCAAGGACGTCGCCAAAATCCGTAATAAGATAGGGATATAACCACATAATACATAAAATGTCCTCATTCCCTCATTACCAACAGCTTGATGCAATGGACTGTGGTCCGACCTGTCTTCGGATTGTAGCACGTTTCTACGGGAAAAGCTACAGTCTGCACACACTGCGGGACAGATGCCATATCACACGGGAAGGTGTATCCTTGCTTGGGATCAGCGATGCCGCTGAAAGCATTGGTTTTCGTACCGCAGGCGTCAGGCTCACTTGGGAACAACTGCGGGACCAATTGTCGCTTCCATGCATTGTTCACTGGCATCAGAGACATTTTATTGTGGTGTACGACATCAGAAAGCAAAAGAAAGGTTATAAGATATCTGTTTCGGATCCGGCATCAGGTCTGCTTGTATATGACGAGAAGCCATTTCTGAATGGATGGCTGCAGAGTAGCGGTGACGAACAGGATATAACGGAGAAAAACGGGGTAACTCCCGCAAAGACCCACGGTATCGCACTGATACTTGAGCCGACTCCGGCATTCTACAAAGAAAAAGGTGAGGACGACAGAAAGATGAACTTCCGGTATCTGGCAGGGTATCTAAGACCATACAAGTCGTATATAGTACAGATACTGCTTGCAATGTTTGTTGCAATCGGAATCAGCCTCATCATGCCGTTCATCACACAATCAGTGGTAGATACAGGTATAGGCACCGGTAATATATCGTTCATCGTGATGCTCCTGGTTGCAGAACTGGTACTTGTCATAGGGCAGATGTGCAACAATCTCATACGCAGCTGGCTGATGCTTCACATGACCACACGTGTGAGCATATCCCTTATATCCGATTTCCTTTGCAAGTTGATGAGGCTTCCTATAGCATTTTTTGATTCAAAGATGATAGGAGATATCATGCAGAGAATAGAAGACTACAACAGGGTGCAGGCATTCCTTACCGAATCTCTCCTCAGCATGGCCGTAGCCATAATAACTTTTCTGATATACAGTATAGTAATGGCCGGATATGACATCGGGATATTCGGGGTATTCCTTATCGGAAGTATTTTCTACATTCTGTGGATAGTCCTGTTCCTGAAACGGAGACGCAAGCTGGACTATATGAGATTCCAGGAAGCATCAGCAAACCAGAGCAATATCGTACAGCTGATAAACGGCATGCAGGACATAAAGCTGAACAACTGCGAAAAACAAAAGAGGTGGGAATGGGAAAGCATACAGGCAAGATTGTTTAAGGTAAGCATAAAAAGCCTGACATTAGGGCAGAGCCAGGAAGTGGGCGGAACGTTCATCGACCAGACAAAAAACATAATCATTTCGTTTCTTGCTGCAAGTGCCGTAATCAAAGGGGACATGACACTTGGTATGATGATGGCGATGCAATATATAATAGGAGGATTTCAATAGGCCGAACACAATTCTGTCGCCCGCTTTATCGTATGTACTTTTGTTACAAATACGGACATTGTCTTGCATTAATCAATACACTGTATTATATTTGTCCATACAATTTAAATAGACCATCATGGGACAAGCAACATTATCAATGAGGGTGGATGATACCCTGAAGAAAAAATTCGATATGATATGCGATGATTTCGGCTTCACAAGTACTGCAGCAATCACCGTATTCATGAAAACGGTCGTGCGCGAGAGGCGCATTCCCTTCGAGATAAAGGCATCCGGCAGGGATCAGATAAATAATGAAGCATGGGAGGCATTCCTTGAAATGAGGACACAGGCTGCCGCCGCAGGAGTGCAGGACCTTTCACTTGATGAAATTAATGCAGAGATACAGAATGCCCGCAATGAAAGATAAAATTTTTGCCGTCATTGACACCAATGTCATTGTCTCTGCACTCTTGTCAAGTAATCTTGAATCCAATCCTGTCAAAGTCTTCCGTGCAATCGTGCAGGAACGGATTGTGCCGCTATTCAATGACGTGATCCTTGAAGAATACAAGAACGTGTTATCAAGATCAAAGTTCCATCTGGATCTTCCATTGATAGAGACAGTTATCAAAGCCATTATTGCCGATGGATTAAATATAGACAGAACGCCGGCAGCAGATATCGATTTCCCGGATCCGAAAGACATCGTATTCTACGAAGTCGCTCTTTCCGTCGAAGATTCTTATCTTGTTACAGGTAATATAAAGCATTTCCCAGTAAAACCATTTGTTGTCACGCCTGCCGAAATGGTCCGCATCCTGGAAGATTAGAATTTTTGTTTACGGACCGGGACAATATTAAGGAACAAATTGACATTGGAACTGCAAAAAGCGTATCTTTGTATGATTGTTGCAACGGCAGGGGCCGGTCAGGAATTTGACTGAAAGGAATTATTGGGACAAAAGAAGATGAAAAGGATATTTTTTGCGATAGCGGTCATGGCGGCTGCGGTTTCAGGATTTGAGGCTTACGGACAGAGCAAGAGCTTCAAGCTCGGACAATGGGTGGAAATCGAAAATTCGGTGCTGAAGGAACTGAACAGGTCCTATGTGGACAGCCTGCCTGTGGACAGGATCATGCGTGCCGGCATAGATGCGATGCTTGAAAACCTCGATCCGTACACGATCTATATCCCTGAGGAGGAAAACGAGGACCTGCAGATGATGCTTTCAAAGACTTACGGGGGCATCGGAGCTATCATTCTGAAGGACAAGGATGCCAATGTGATAATAAACGAGCCTTACTACGGCTCTCCGGCATGGAAGAACGGCCTGAGGTGCGGGGACGAAATCATCACGATAGACGGGCAGACCACGAAGGGCCTCGAAGCCAAGGAAAGCAGCGACAGGATGAAAGGCAAGCCAGGCACTACAGTGAATTTCAAGGTGTTGAAAGGGCTTACCGGGGACACTGTCGATGTGGCGATAGTCAGGGAACGCATACATATCCCGGATGTGGAATATGTGGGGATGATAGATGACACCACAGGATACATAAGGCAGAGCGGATTCACGGACAAGGTATCCGAGGAAGTGAAGGCCGGGTACTTCAAGTTGAAGGAGCAGGGAATGAAACGTCTTGTGCTCGACCTGCGCGGCAACGGAGGCGGACTGATGAACGAAGCGATAAACATTGTATCCCTTTTCGTGCCGAAAGGTTCGCTTGTCGTCTCCTCTAAGGGCAACACGCCGGAATCACTGAAGGAATACAGGACTGTTTCCGATCCGGTGGATACTGAAATCCCGCTTATAGTAATGGTGGATTCCGGCTCTGCATCGTCTTCCGAGATCGTTGCGGGGGCCATACAGGACCTTGACCGCGGGACAATCATGGGCAAAAGGACCTTCGGCAAAGGGCTGGTCCAGACCGTGCGTCCTATTGTCTACAACGGGCAGTTGAAAGTGACTACGGCCAAATATTACACGCCAAGCGGACGCTGCGTGCAGGCCATCGACTACAGCCACAGGAATGATGACGGTAGTGTGGGGCATATACCGGATTCTCTCACTCATGAGTTCAAGACCAGCAAGGGACGTACGGTGCGTGACGGAGGCGGAATAACTCCTGACGTGGACATAGATGCGCCTGAATACAGCAGGCTCGTGTATTCTCTCGTGCTCGGAGGCATCATCGACAGATACGCCATACAATATGCAAAGCAGCATGACACGATACCGGCATTGGACGAGTTCCATTTCTCTGACGAAGATTTCGAAGATTTCATCAGCTTCGCCAAAACACAGGAGTTCGATTACAGGAGCAGTGCCGAGACGCTTTTTGACCAGATGAAGAAAGAACTTGAAACAGACGGTCTGGCAGAAAGCATGTCCGCAGAACTGGATTCGCTTGGCAAGGCCATAGCCATCGGCAAGGAAGAGTTCATCCGTCTGAAGAAGGACGAAATCATACCGTTCATCGAGGAGGAACTGGCCGTAAGGTACTACTATCAGGAAGCCGGTATCAAAGTCCGGCTCAGATATGACACTCAGCTTGAAAAGGCACTTGAGGGTGACTCAAAAGTGACTTTTGGTCACCCTCAAACGTCTTTCTTCGAAACCATTGACGAATAGAGTGCAATTGTGCCTGCACAAATTGCCGAGGTGAGGATATGGAAAAACTTCAGTTTAACCTGGACCCATCCTAACCCCCTGTACCCCCTATTAAGCAATTACATTGCTTTTCCTCGTTCCGCCTCGGACATATCGGAATACATTCCGACATGCCGCTCGGCTTACCACTCGGTTAGGGGGATATCGCTTCCTCCGGTCGCGGTCCCTTCGGGACTTTTGACCCAGCCTCATGGACACTTCACCGAATTTCCATACCGGAACAAATAAATTAACGTGAATTCGATGAAATGAATGAAATGAATTTCAGAGAATTACCTCTATAGAGGACGAAGTCCGGCGTAAGTTCTCCCCTACGCAGGGGAGAATTTAAGAGGGGTGACACGAAAAAGGAAAGGGATTTCGAAGAAATCGTAACGTCAGTTCGACGGAATCTCTGATATTGAACAGAATAATTCGTCGAACTGACGTTAAATTAAGGGTGACCTCTGAGATTTCTCGGGTCACCCTTTCGGTTTGCTGTTGTGCGGATGGCGAGACTCGAACTCGCACAGGAAAACTCCCACCACCCCCTCAAAGTGGCGCGTCTACCATTTCGCCACATCCGCTTGATTTGGGATTGCAAAGATAGACATTTTTTCTTACTTACAAATAATTTTATTAAAATATTTCAAAATATCTACTCCAGTCTATCCCAATAGACTGACATTCCTATCCCCATAAGAGAGCCACGCACCTTCAGTCGGCCGTCCTTTTCAAATGAACAGTCAGCATTTGCCTTGATTCCCCTGACCGGGTCATATATCTTGGCATTTGTCCACGAATTCTTCTTGCTGTCATAGCTCATTTTCTCTATAAGGACTATCTCGTCACACGGAGTGTTTCTCTTGGACTTGTCCGGATTCTTTGAGTCCGTCTTCAGATTTCCGTTAGCGTCATACTTGTTCTTCACCCATATTACCCTGGCAGTGTAAGTACCGTCATCTTCCTTGAAGATAGAGACCTTGCTCTCTTCTCCCTCATATTCGGCAAGATAGACTCCGACAATCCTGTCAGCATCCTGTGCCGCAGCAGACAGCAATGCAACAAGGCAGACACCCACTGATAATAAAATTTTTCTCATCGTCCCTGAATCTTTCAATCAAATATACTCAAAAACCGGTCGCAGGTCAAATTTATCCTGCAGATATACAACAGTATAAACAGAATATTTCTATAGTCAAATTTCTCGCCAAACTGCAGTACAAACATAAAATTCTGCTGCACACGAGATTGTGATGTCTTCCTGATGTACGGCAGAATAATGAAGTTTTGTTTTCTCAGGAATAATGTTTAATTTTGCACGCTTTTCCTCGAGCAGGGAAGCATTGGTTTTATTATTAATTAAAAAACAGATTTACAATGGCTGTTAAAATTCGTCTACAGCGCCACGGAAAGAAGAATTTCGCATTCTTCCACATTGTCGTGGCTGATTCACGTTCACCACGTGATGGCCGTTACATTGAAGAGATCGGCACCTACAATCCTAACACCGACCCTGCAACCATAGTCCTTAAGGCAGACAGGGCACTTGCATGGCTGAATGTCGGTGCTCAGCCGACACTTGTCGTACGCCGTATCCTTTCCTATGAGGGAGTTCTCCTCAGGAAACATCTCCAGGGGGGTGTGGCCAAAGGCGCTCTCACACAGGAGCAGGCTGACCAGAAGTTCGATGCATGGAAAGCCCAGAAGGATGCCAAGATCAACGCCAAGATTGCCAATCTGAATAAGGCTGCATCAGAGGCTGTGAAAGCTGCAGAAGCCGCAGAGGCAAAGGTGAACCAGGAAAGGGCCGAAGCCATAGCCAAGAAGAAGGCTGAGGCTGAAGAAGCTGCAAGAGCTGCCGCAGAGGCTGCCGCTGCAGAGAAAGCAGCACAGGAAGCTGCAGCTGCAGAAGCGGAAGGAGCACAGGCAGACGCACCTGCCGAGGCATAATGCACTCTTCGGCGCATAAGATGCTCAGGATAGCCAAGGTACTGAAATCCAACGGTACCGAAGGCGATGTGATGATAAGTTTCATCGGCATCTCGCCTGAAGACATCGACATTGAAGGACCGGTATTCATCTATTTTGATGGACTGCCGGTCCCTTTCTATTTTGAATCATTTACAAGAAAAGCCAGCAACAAGGCTATTGTCCGCCTGACAGGCATCCGAACACTGGAAGATGCTGATGAGATTGCAGGTATGGACATATTCACTGACGACAGCAGCATAGCCGACGAAGATGATGGAGACTTTTCTTTCCTGGCCGGATGGACACTTGAGGATGAGGATGGCAACGTCATGGGGAAGGTAGCAGGCTTCCTGGACATTCCGAACAATCCATGCCTTGAAATAACGGCCGGAGACAAGGAGGTCATAGTGCCGCTTCACGAAGATCTGATATTATCCGCAGACCAGGAAATGCAGGTCATTCGGATGAGCATACCTGACGGACTTTTCTCATGATGGCATCCGGCGTAATGCCTGTCAGACATCTGTAGTCACCATATCGGCATTTTCCTTCACCGAATATCGAGCACGGACGACAGTCCAGATCCATCTGGATACAATTTTTCTCTATATCATACCCGTACCCCATGAAGCCGGCGGCAGGATGGGTAGCACCCCAGACTGAAACCAGCGGAGTGCCGGCAAGAGAAGCCATGTGCATGGAGGAAGAATCCATGGTCACTATGGCATCCAGTTCTGACATCAGTGCAAGTTCTCCCCAGATATCTGTACGGCCGAAGACACCGGTCACATTCCCGTAAAGCCTCTCCATCTCCCGCGCAAACTCCTGTTCCCGCCCAGGGCCGGAAAAAATGAACACCCTGTCGAACTCTCCCGCCATCAGACGGACCAGTTCCCTGCTCTGTCTGTCGGGATAGATTTTCATCTGGCGGCTCGCAAACGGAGCATAGCCTATCCACCGCCCTGACTTGACACCGAAAACTTCGGGCACAGGTCTGTGCATGCGGGTCTGTGACGGCTCCGGCACAGGATAACCAAGGGCAGCAAACACATCACAAAAGCGCAGGACATTGTGTCTTAGAGGGACAGCCGTCCTGCCCTTTCCTTTGATGGCAGCTCTTTCCCGCCTGCATTTCCTGAAAGAGGCGGTTCTCGCCCCATGCAGGCCAAGGTAAAGCCTCAATATCTTTCCGCGCAAGGAATTGTGAATGTCGGCCACAAGATTGACACCGGAATGAACGGCCTTGCCGGCGATTTCCAGCAGGGACTTCAATGACCCTTCAGCATCCAGGGTCAGAATCTCGATATCCGGTATTTCCTGATAAAACCTGGCGAATTTCTTTTTCGTCGCGACCGTTATCTTCAGGTCCGGATAAGTCTTTCTCAAGGCCGATACGGCGAAAAGGCTCATGATCACATCTCCCATTGCCGAAAACCTGGCAATGAGGATATGGTCACAAGCCTGTCTTTTGCTGTTGCTCATCAGTGGCGGGGTTATCGGCCTGTCATTTCCCGGCAGCGTAAAGGACTGGATTCAGACTCGGATCGTTATACATCTTCATCTGCTTGTAAACCTTCATGTATTTCCTGCCTGACGCTATATCATCCAGCAGGTCACTGATTGCAGATGTCAGATCCGTCCTCTGCTGTCTGAGAACAGCCAGCTTGTCAGAACATTTCCGCTTGTGCTCGTCATCGGCGTCCTCCCTCATGGCCTCTATCTGCATATGATATATTTTCAACGCAAGGATAGACAGTCTGTCTATGGCCCATGCAGGAGTCTCCGTATTGATTTTCGCATCTGCGGAAGGTTTCACGTCCTTGAACTTGTCCAGATACCACGAATCTATATATTCCACGGTATCCGTACGGTCCTGGTTGGACCTGTCAATCCATCTTTTGATTGACAGGGCTTCGGCAGGGTCGATTCCGGGGTTCCTGATGATATCCTCAAGATGCCACTGTACGGCATCAATCCAGCATTTGCGGTACAGCAGATATTCCAGCGAACCGGGAGTGTACGGATTCTCGCATGCGGCATTGACATCATCCTTGAGATGATAATCCGCAACCACCTTGTCGAAAAGGGCGTTGAATTCTGAAACTTTCATAGCTATATATCTTTTACTCAGCGGCTATTTTGACATGTACATTGGCGACGAAATCATCAAGACAGAAATATTGTGGTATCATAGTCTGCGTCGCATCGGAAAAATCCATATTGAAACTGATGTATTCCACATTGCCCAGATCAGAAAGGTCAAACAACGTCCAGCTGCTCATTATGGAATCCCTTGCCTCAGGTGTTTCCCCCGGAATAGCCAGGGATATTGCAGCCTTTCCAGTCTCGCTGCCTCCAGCATAGCCTGTAGCGGTGAGTGTGACGCCGATGGATTCGTCATTCTGGGAATTGTACATCTGTATCATGTCCGCAACAAGTTTGGTATTGTTGACCATGCAGGACACCGGACTGCATGTGCCGTATCCGGCCCTGGCGAAGATAATATGCTGGTCAAGCGGTTCTATATAAGATGTGTTGTGGAAGAGGGCAAATGCAGAACCGGAAGATGCGGATTCCGCATTGACGCTATATCTGCCGTCGGCAATCTCATCCTTTGATGTGGCCTTCGAAAGGCCGAAACCGTTGAAGTCCGTCACCGACTCATCCGTTTTCGAAGCGAAGACAATATCGTCGGAAATAAGATAAGATCCGAAAAACAGCTTGTCCTCCCCGTATATGTCGTCATCCCCGTAACCGAAATTATCGAACGATATCCCGGCAGTGTATGTGGTCTCGTATCCGACATCATTCATGCATGATGCGGCCAGAATCATCGCTGCCGCAATGGCGCTCATTCTTATCATTTTCATACCAAATCCAGATTTTCAAGTGTTTTTTTCATTACTTCACAAGTGTGTGCGGAAGCAGGGCAAAGCGGCAATCTCAAGGAATTGCAGATAAGTCCCATCGCAGCCATGCCTGCCTTCACGGGAATAGGATTGCTCTCAAGGAAACAGTTCCTGAAAAGCGGGAACAGCTTAAGGTGGAGCGTCCGGGCAGTGACTATATCATCCTGGAGCAGCGCTTCAGCAAGCCTTGACATGTCCTCCGGAGCGATATTCGATGCAACGCTTATGACACCGTCAGCCCCTGTTGCCATCAATGGCAGTGTCTCCTCATCATTCCCGCTCAACACGGAAAATCCGTCGGGGGCATTCCTTATTATTTCCGTGATTTTGGAATAATTGCCGGAAGCTTCCTTGACCGCGATGATATTCGGTATTTCGGCAAGCCTGAGGGTAGTTTCCGCAGACAGGTCCGCACCAGTCCGTCCCGGCACGTTATACAGCACTATACCCTTGTCCGTAGACTCGGCGACTGCCTTGAAATATTCATACATGCCGGTCTGTGTGGGCTTGTTGTAATAAGGGACGACAATAAGATAGGCGTCTGCGCCGTATGATTCAAGCTGCGCTATCCCCTTCACTGTCTGCGTAAGAGAGTTCGTACCGCAGCCGGCAACGACCGGACGGCCCTGACAATGTGCCTTGGTGATTTCCAGTATCTTCTGTTTCTCCTGAAGTTCCAGACACGGAGTCTCTCCCGTAGTACCCAGAGGCACAAGGAAATGTATACCGGCATTCACCTGTCTGTCCACAAGTCCGGCATAAGCGCCGTAATCTACTTCTCCGTCCCTGAACGGGGTGACCAGAGCTGTTCCGCACCCGGACAATTTCAACTTTTCCATGACAATACCTCCTGTCCCTGAATCTATTTGAAAACTATATCCTTGAATTCATGCACGCCTGAAACCGTTTCCGTCCTGACGGCAGCTTCTACGGCACCCCGTGCGAAGCCTTCCCTGGAAAAAGCCTCATGCGTCATTGTAATCCTGTCGTCGTGACCCTCGAATCCTACCGTATGGATGCCTGGGATCTCCCCGCAACGCACTGACTGTATATCCACACTGGTCCCCATATTGCCATCTACGACAGCCGCGAGACTTCTTGCTGTTCCGCTCGGCGCATCCAGCTTGTGGCAATGGTGCTTCTCCACGATATACGGGCTGTATCCTCCTGTCTTGCCTAGCAGTGATGACAGGTAGTCCACCGCCGCGAAAAACACATTGACTCCTATGGAGAAATTCGATGCATATATCATGGTCGTGCCGCATTCACGGAAATAACCAGTCACTTCATCCCTGATATCGTCCCATCCCGTCGTACCTACGACCACAGCCTTGAAATTTTCCGCAAGGAACCTGTAATTCCTTCTGAAAGCTTCAGGTACAGTGAAGTCGATACAGACCGAATCCCTTGCGATAGCCTTGTCAACAGACTGGATATCCTCGCTTACCGCAGCACATTCGATATTCTTCTCAAGAAGGATTTTTTCAACCATCCTTCCCATTTTCCCATAACCGCTAATTACTACCTTCATTTTCAAAAAGATATTTATGGATCTGACAGACGGCATCTGTCAGGACTTCCCTGTCCACGACGAAACTCAGGTTAACGTATGACGCTCCCTGCGATATCATGTAGATCCTGCAATCTGCAAGCGGAGCGAAAGCCTTCTGGAGAAGGCCCTTGATGTTGATGATATTTTTCCCTATTATGGATATCTGGGACTTGTCGCTGTCTACATACACGTCAGAGAATTCCGACAGCTGCTCCACCACCTTGTCAATCTTCTGGGAAGAATCGACTGTGATGGATATATTGGCCTCGGATGTACTGATCAGGTCCACGGACACCTTGTTGACGCTGAATATCTCGAATACTTTTTTAAGAAAGCCGGACGTGTTGATCATCTTGGTGGAGAATATGTTTATGACATGTATGTTCTCCTTGAATGATACAGACTTGACTCCATCTTCAATAAAGCTGTTCTGCAGGATGACTGTCCCCTTTCCTTCCGGATTCATCGAATTAAGGACATAAATTGGGATATTCTTGTTGACAGCAGGCTCTATTGTCAGCGGATGAAGGACCTTCGCTCCGAAATGTGCCATTTCAGCGGCTTCCTCAAACGAGATACGTTCAATGCACTTTGTATTTCCGACTTTCCGGGGATCGGCTGTGCGTACACCGTCAACATCTGTCCAGATCTCTATTGCAGATGCATCAATGGCCATTCCTATCAGCGATGCGGAATAGTCTGACCCGCCACGTCCGAGTACAGTCGGCTCGCCGTCAGCCGTAGCTGAGACAAAGCCCTGCGTGATGACGGCATCATTCCCTTCGTAAGCCGTGGACACCACACCCGGCACCCTGGCCTGTATGGCAGAAGAATCCGGTTCGCCTTTCAGGTATTCATTATCCGTAATGATCATCTTCCTGGCATCCATGTAGCCGGTCCTGATACCACGGGCATTCATCGTACAGCAGATGATATTGGACGAAAGATACTCGCCAGTCGATATGATGACAGCCTTGCTCCTGTCCGACAGTTCGCCGAGAGAACAGACGGCATTAACGAAAGAGGTCAGGTCATCGCAAATCTTGTCTACCGTCGCACATGCCTGCTGGCAATAGGACGGAAATTCTGACATAAGTTCATGTGCAAGCCCTATATGTCTTGCCCTGAGCTGGCCGAGAAGGTCATTCGCCTCCATACGGTTCCTTACTGCCGCATGGTCGGCTATCTTATACAGCATATCTGTCACCTTGGAAAGGGCCGATACCACGACAACAGGCTTCTGGTCCAGTTTGCCCTGGACTATCGATACAGTCCTGGTAATGGCTTCACAGTTGGCAACCGAAGTGCCGCCGAATTTCATTACAATCATAATACTTCAAAATAATCCTTTTTCACTACAAAGCAACGGCTTGCAGCCCTGAGGCATATCAGGACAAAGCCTGTAAAAAACTTTTAAAGATAGCAATAATTTACAGAATCAAGCACACATGAAGTGTGTTTTCAAGTGTTTTCAAGTTTTCGAGTATGTTTTCAATGGCAACAATAAAAAAAGACCCCGGAGAAATGATTCTCCAGGGTCCTGTCTGTAAAAACGGCAGCTTCCTACTCT
>CALVDP010000019.1 GCA_944326315.1 uncultured Bacteroidales bacterium | reverse complement strand
CGAGAGGTATGGCGGAATGTATTCCGCTATATCCGAGGCGAAACGAGGAAAAGTTATGAAATAACTTAATAGGGGGTACAGGGGGTTAGGATGGGTCCAGGTTAAACTGAAGTTTTTCCATATCCTCACCTCGGCAATTTGTGCAGGCACAATTGCACTCTGTTCGTCAATGGTTTCGAAGAAAGACGTTTGAGGGTGACCAAAAGTCACTTTTGAGTCACCCTCTTTAAGAGGGGTGACACGAAAAAGGAAATGGATTTCGAAGAAATCGTAACGTCAGTTCGACGGAATCTCTGATACTGAACATAATAATTCGTCGAACTGACGTTAAATTAGGCGATTATTTGGGCGATTGGACACAGAAAAAAGAGGTGTAAGAAATTGTAAATCAATCTCTTATACCTCTCGTTCGGCGGTGAGAGGGGGATTCGAACCCCCGGTACGGTTAAACCCGTACGGCAGTTTAGCAAACTGCTGGTTTCAGCCACTCACCCATCTCACCAATAGGCCTGTGCTTTCTGTCAAAAGCCCCGTTCTTTTCAGAACAGGACTGCAAATATACAACAAAAATATGGTTTTGCAATATTTTCTTGAATCACTTGAGTCACTTGAGGAAAGTCACCGGGGTGACACCGACAGGCTTGACGTCAGAAGTCCTCGCCAACAGGCTTGACATATATGCGGCCTTCCTCAACCAGGACCACCTCGACATTTGCTCCTTGCTCGATTTCGCCTTCAAGGGCTGTGACCGGCACACGTTCATGCCCGATTCTGGCCATTCCGGAAGGTGCAAGTCCGGTCTCCGCCATCCCCGTATCTCCGACCGAGACAGCATCATCCCGCAGGAAATTCGACTTGCCGGACAAAGAGCCGGCAATCTTCTTCCGTATCCTGGCCCGGACTATCAGGACAGACATGACTACCGCCACCCCGACATTGACTATGGACAATATCGTCCCCGGACCCTGACCGAACTCAGTGAAGGCATAGAAAGATGCGCCGGCAAGAGACACCAGCCCGAAGATGCCTGCCACCCCGACACCCGAAGCGAGCAGGACTTCGGCAAGCAACAGCAAAACGCCGACAAGCATCAGTATGATAACAAAAGCCATGTGCGGAAATTTACTTGTCCCCTGAATTTATCCTGACAGAATAGACATCGGCAACGCCTGTTGCCCTGACAGCCACCATCACCTTGTCCACAAGCTCCTTGCTGTCGAATGTCCCTACCATATACACCGTCCTGCCGTCCTTGACAGAACGTGCGATATCCTTCTCCCCGCACAACTGCACGATCGCCTGCACCGTAATGTCCGGCAAGCTGTCGTCGTAAGGCACGATACCTATATTATAAAGGATGACGGGGCCTGCCTGCTTTTCAAGAGATCTCGCACGTGAGACAGGTACAGGTTCTCCGTCCAGGAATGCCGTGATGAACGCCGTCCTGAAGCCGAGCCTCTTGACCTTGTTCATGTTCGCAAGCACATCATTGTATGTCCTGAACACACCTGCACGGTAAATGTAGCGGCCGGAAGGGGTGATCTCCTCAAACACAGGGCTAAGGCCGCGCAGCTCCTTGACCTCTGGTCTGGAAGAAAGGCTGAACAGCTGTATCTGATATACGACCCCGTCAGGAAGAGTGTTGTCCTCGGCAAACCGGCCCTCCGGAAGAATCATGAAAGTATAGTCGAACTTCCTGACCGGCTTCTCCAGCACGATGTCGGGAGCCGGGCCCGGATTCATCCTCGTGAAGGCAAAATTGGATGACGCCCCCTTCACATCCCTGTCCGCCTCATCCATCAGCTGGTCCGGATCGAGGACAATCCCCTTGAACAGGAATTCCATCTCTATCTTCTGCAACTCGTCAGAAGCACGGCCGAGAGAATCCTGAAGCACGCGTATCCTGGCTTCATTACGGATCATTTCCATGGCAAGCGCATCCCTTTCGGAAGAATCAGAGGATTCGATATAAAGCGCACGCCGGCTGTCAATGCCCGCATTATAATAATATATGGAATCCTTCAATGCCCGGACTTCTGCCACCTTGGCCGTATATCTGCCCGTATCCACGTCCGGCGGGCCGATCTGCGACATCACCGTGCTGTTGTCTATAGTGTTGATATCCTCCTCCGGATTCATGGACATTATCCTCCTGAGCTGTGCGACATCATCCACACCCCTTCTTACCGGCATCGATTCCTGCTCGATCACGTAGACGTCCACACTGTCATGAGGGCAGTCCCTGTCAGAGGCGAATACGGAATATTTGCCGTCAGGCGTATTGATGAACAGGAAGTCATTGTACGGGGACGAGAACGGCATGCCCATATTCGATGGTGGCCCCCATTCCTTCTGGTCCTCATTCCACGCAGACACGTATAGGTCAAGTCCGCCCATGCCGTACAGTCCCGCAGAAGCAAAGTACAGATGCTTCCCGTCAGGCGAAAGCATGGGATAAATCTCATCTTCGGAGGATACGAGATATTCATTCAGAAGTGCCGGCACGCTCCATGTGGAATCCCGCCTGTCCGTCCGGTATATGTTCATCACACCGTCGGCATCGGGCGCAGCATAATACAGCGACCGCGTGCCTTCAGGCATGTAGACAGCCTTGTACAGCGGGTGCGTACCCAGGGTATCAAGGACATTCGGCACAGGTCTCCAGCTCCGGTCCTGGAGCGGATAATACAGGTAGAAATCATCGATGGAGAACCGGTGTCTGGCCACCACGACCGGCTGGAGGACAAAATCCGTCATCCCGAGCCCGTTTTCCGACAGCATCTTGCTGTCCTGTATCCTTATCCGCGCCAGGGAATCCTCCGTACCGGAAAGAGCCTGGTCGTAAAGCCGCACTGATTCTTCGAACAGATATGCCTTCCTCAGAGAATCCGCCCTCACAAGGAGGCTGTCCGCGACACCGGCTCCGGAAAGAGGCAGTACGCTGAAACACAGGACCGCAGCAATCCACGGCCTGAGGAAAATATTTCTAAGATAAGCTGACATTGTCAATCCCCGCATTTTTCCGGATACAAAAATATAAAATTGTCAAGAGAGAAAAAGCAATGTTTGACAAATTAATTGTATGAACTGACGTAAAATACGAAAAAAATAGTAAATTTGTGCCCTATTTTGTGAAACTGCGGTCTGAAACGGCCGGGAACGGGAAATATTAATTTAAATTTTCGATAAAATTATGCAAAGTAAAGGTGCTATCAGATTCGTGGCAATTCTTCTTGCCCTCGCATGCGTCTGGCAGCTCATGTTCACCGTGGTGACCAAGATCTACGAGAACAAGGCTGTGAAGTATGCGGACAATGCCGTGGAGGCGTTCAAGGCAAGTCCTGCCTACGGAAAGATTCCTGATGTGGACAAGGCCTATGTGCTTGACTCCATCAGAAAAGACCAGAACAGGTGGTATCTGGATTCCATCTCTTCACAGAAAGTATACTTCGGCTACACTTTCGATGACGTAAGGGAAAAGGAAATCAACCTCGGACTTGACCTCAAGGGAGGTATGAACGTGATGCTCCAGGTACAGCTGGAAGATGTAATGCAGGCTCTTGCAGAGAACAATACGGATCCTGCCTACCAGAAAGCCTTCAACACTGCGCTTGAGCGCAGCAAGACATCCGGTACGGATTTCATCACGCTGTTCGAACAGGCGTGGGAAGAGAATTCCAACGGACAGAAGCTTTCAAACATCTTCATCGGCCTGGACAGGAAAAACAAGACCGAGAACAAGAAGCTTGAGTCCACAGATGCCGAAATCATCGCCCTTATCAGGACTGAGGCAGAAAGCGCCATCGCAAATTCATTCGAAGTTCTCCGCAACAGGGTGGACCGCTTCGGTGTCGTACAGCCGAACATCCAGAAAGTCGGCAACACCGGACGTATCCTTGTGGAACTTCCTGGCGTGAAGGAGCCTGAGCGTGTAAGGAAGCTCCTCCAGGGAACCGCTTCACTGGAATTCTGGACGACCTACGAGACTTCGGAGATCTTCCAGTACATGACGGAAGCCAACCAGCTGGTAGCACAGATCAATGCCGAGAACGACACGGACGTGACTCCTGCCGAAAAGCCTGCCGACGCAGAGCCTGCAGCAGCCGACACTTCGGACATCCTGACTGAAGAGCTTCAGGCACAGGCTGCAGAATCCGCCGAGTATGCCGACTACCAGAAGGAAAATCCGCTTTTCGCCATACTCATGCCTCCTGTAGACCAGACAGGAAGCGTGATGAGGGGTGCTACAATGGGATATGCACACTTCAGCGACACTGCCAAGGTCAACAAGATCCTCAACATGCCTGAAGTCAAGGCCCTCTTCCCGGAAGACCTTATCCCGATGTGGTCTGTGAAGCCGTTCGACAACAACCAGTATGAGCTTGTGGCCATCAAGGCTTCCCTCAACGGCGAGGCAGCCCTCCGCGGCGAAAGGGACCAGAAGTTCATCACTGACGCAAGGGTGCAGTACAACGGTGCGAGCCCTGAAGTGTCCATGTCCATGAGCGCAGAGGCCGCCAAAGTATGGGCAAGGCTTACCAAGGACAATATCAACAGGCAGATAGCCATCGTCCTCGACAACATGGTGTACTCTCACCCTGTAGTCAATACAGAGATCACCGGAGGAAACTCGCAGATCAGCGGTAACTTCACGCTCGAAGAGGCCGAAGACCTCGTGAACGTGCTGAAGTCCGGTACCCTCCCTGCACCGGCCAAGATCGTGCAGGAGCAGGTGGTAGGACCTTCACTCGGAGCTGAATCCATCAATGCGGGCTTCATATCGTTCATCATAGCCTTCCTGCTCGTCCTCGCATACATGGTATTCTTCTACCACGGGGCCGGACTCATCGCGGATGCCGCACTGCTCTGCAACGTGCTGCTTCTGTTCGGTACGCTTGTATCGTTCTCCGCTGTGCTTACCCTGCCTGGTATCGCAGGTCTGGTGCTGACCTTGGGTATGGCGGTGGATGCCAACGTGATCATATACGAACGTATCAAGGAGGAGCTGAGATCAGGCAAAGGTCTGGGCAAGGCTGTGGCTGACGGATATTCCAACGCATATTCCGCCATCATCGACGGCCAGATAACGACCATCCTCACCGGTATCGTACTGTTCATCTTCGGATCAGGTCCTGTACAGGGCTTCGCCACGACACTGATCATCGGTATCGTAACATCCGTGTTCACTTCAATCTTCATCTCACGTATCATCATAGATGACAGACTGGCCAAGGGAAAGAATATCACATTCGACAACAAGCTTACAAGGAACTTCCTGCAGAACACTCATATTGACTTCCTCAGCAAGAAGAAGTATTCCTACACGATATCTTCAATCATCATCGTCATCTGCATCGTATCAATGTTCACCAAGGGCTTCACATACGGTGTTGACTTCGCCGGAGGACGTACTTATGTAGTAAGGTTCGACCAGCCGGTTTCTGTGGAGGATGTCAGGGAATCCCTTGTCAAGGAATTCAACGGCGGTGTGGAGGTCAAGCAGTTCGGAGGTGAAAGCCAGATGAAGATCACCACGCAGTACATGATCGAGGACAAGTCCACCGAAGCAGACGCTGCCGTAGAAGAGAAACTCTTCAATGCCGTGAAAGGCTTCTATGTAGGCGAGATGGATCTCGACCTGTTCACATCCACTGCAGTGAACCCTAACGGTATCATCAGTTCGGACAAGGTGGACGCATCTATTGCGGACGACATCAAGCGTGACGCAATCATCGCCGTCGTCATAGCATTGCTCGTGATATTCATCTACATAGCAATCAGGTTCAAGAAGTGGACATGGGGTCTCGGAGGTACATTGGGTCTGGCTCACACAGCCATCATCGTGGTGGGCTTCTTCTCAATATTCTCCGGCATACTTCCGTTCAGCCTTGACGTGGACCAGACGTTCATCGCCGCAGTGCTGACCATCATCGGTTACGCAATCAACGATACGGTGGTGATCTTCGACCGTATCCGCGAATACAAGACGCTGCATCCTAAGATGCCGTTCAGAGAGAATGCGAACCAGGCACTTAACAGTACATTGACCCGTACAATGAACACGAGTCTCACCACCCTGATAGTGATGATCGCCATCGCCATCTTCGGAGGTGAAGTGATCAGGGGTATGGCAGTGGCACTCTGCGTCGGTATCGCAGTCGGAACTTATGCATCCATCTTCATCGCCACTCCTATCATGTACGATGTCACTACATACGTGCAGAAGAGGAACGAGAAGAAGCAGCCTGCTTCCAGGAAATAGATATGTCTGACCGGCGCAAGTCACGTACGGTGACACTGCTGCCAGGTTAAAGGATATTGTGGAAAAAAAGCCCGGGAGACAATCCCGGGCTTTTTGTATTTTTAGTACCTTTGCTGTCTGTCAAAATTTGTGAAAAATGTCATTCGTCCACCTGCATGTCCATACTCAATATTCCATTCTCGACGGTCTTTCATCCATAGAGAAGCTGTTCCAGCGGGCCAAGGAACTCGGTATGCCCGGCCTTGCGATAACCGACCACGGGAACATGTACGGGGTGAAGGAATTTTTCAAGTTCGCCAAGAAATACCCTGAAGTGAAGCCGATCGTCGGGTGCGAGATATATGTCTCCCGGTATGACCATACCATCAAAGACAAGGACCACAGGGAATACTACCACCTTATCCTTCTGGCCAAGAACTATAACGGGTACAAGAACCTGATGAAGATCGTCTCCACCGGACATATCGAAGGCAAATACTACGACAAGCCGAGAGTATCGCACCAGGTGGTGGAGAAATATGCACAGGACCTGATATGCTGCTCCGCCTGCATTGCCGGAGAGGTACCCAAGAATATAATCGCAGGCAACATGGAGGCCGCTGAAAAAGCTGTGGAATGGCACAGGAAAGTCTTCGGCGACGACTATTACCTTGAAGTACAGCTGCACAAGACGGAGGTGCCTGGGCTGTCTCCTGAAGTCTACGAACGGCAGAGCATATCCAACCAGGGCATCTTCGAAATTGCCGCAAAGACTGGCGTTAAAGTCGTGGCGACAAATGACGTCCACTTCGTGAACAAAGAGGACGGCCCTGTGCATGACAGGCTCATCTGCCTGACCACCAACGCGGACATTGACGACCCGAAAAGACTGAGATATACACAGCAGGAGTACCTCAAAAGCGAGGAAGAGATGGCTGCGCTGTTTCCTGACCACCCGGAAGTGCTGTCCAACACCATGGAAGTCTTTGAAAAGGTGGAACGGTACACTATCGACAGAGGGCATGTGCTCCCGGTTTTCAAGATAGACGACAGGTTCCTTGCGGAGAAGGACAAATACCTCGAAAAATACAAGGATGTCATAGATGTAGGACGATGTGATAAGGACGGGAACGACAGGGGCGAGGCATTCACATACTCCGTGGCCTATCTCTGCGAACTGTGCTACCAGGGTGCGGAACGCAGGTACGGCACACTTGACGCGGAACAGGCGGAAAGGATAGACTTCGAGCTGAAGACCATCAGCAGGATGGGATTCCCGGACTACTTCCTGATTGTCCAGGATTTCATTGCGGCAGCACGGAGGCAGGGCATTTCCGTGGGACCAGGAAGAGGTTCGGCGGCAGGTTCGGCCGTCGCATATTGTCTCGGAATCACGAACATCGACCCTATCAAATATCAGCTCCTGTTCGAGCGTTTCCTGAATCCTGACCGTATTTCAATGCCGGATATCGACATTGACTTCGATGACGACGGCAGATACAGGGTATTCAAGTATGTGGAGGATACCTACGGAAAGGATCATGTCTCGCATGTGATCACTTTCGGCACAATGGCTGCGAAAATGGCCATAAAGGATGTCGCCCGTATCAGTCACATGAGCATAGACGAGTCCAACCGGCTCACCAAGATGATCCCGGACAAGCCGATAAAGGTAGCAGAGGAGCAGGAGCTGCCGATGGATGAGGATGAAGAGCTTGAGAAGGGATTCAAGGTCATAGAAAAGAAAATCGAGATCCCGGATCCGGATCATGAAGGACAGAAGATCAAGGTCACGAAAAAGTTCAAGAAAGGCCCTGTGGAGAAGGACTACAAGGTGACCCTGTCCAACTGCCTCAAATACATAGACGAGCTCAAGAACGAGTATGAGAACGGCTCGGAACTGACCAAGGAAGTGCTGCGCTATGCGTTGCGCCTGGAAGGAAGCATCAGGCAGACAGGCGTGCATGCCTGTGCCATGATTATCGGCCGCGGAGACCTGACTGACTACATACCTATATCCGTGGCGGCAGACAAGGCTACGGGACTCGATGTCTGGGTGTCACAGTATGAGGGAAGTTTCATCGAGGAGGTAGGTATGCTCAAGATGGACTTCCTCGGGCTGAAGACCCTGTCCATCATCAAGGAATGCCTTGAATCGGTAAAAAAGACCCACGGGATAGACATCGACATAGAGAAAATACCGATAGACGACAAGGAGACATACGACCTGTACGGCCGAGGAGACACCAAGAGCGTGTTCCAGTTCGAGTCCGACGGGATGAAGGAGTGGCTTCAGAAGCTTCAGCCGACAAGGTTCGAGGACCTGATAGCCATGAATGCACTCTACCGTCCGGGGCCTATGGACTACATACCGTCTTTCGTTGCCAGGAAGCAGGGAAGGGAAAAGATCGAGTATGACCTTCCGGAAATGGAGGAGTTCCTGCAGGATACATACGGAGTCACTGTATATCAGGAGCAGGTCATGCTTCTGTCGCAGAAGCTTGCCGGCTTCACCAAGGGCCAGGCGGACAAGCTCAGGAAAGCCATGGGAAAGAAGCAGCTCGACGTACTGGAGTCCCTGCATGACAAGTTCATCGAGGGAGGCAAGGCCAACGGGCATCCGGAAAAGGTACTGAAGAAAATATGGAAGGACTGGCGTAAATTCGCCCAATATGCCTTCAACAAGTCACATGCGACGTGCTACGCCTGGGTCAGCTACCAGACAGGCTATCTCAAGGCGCATTATCCAGCAGAATTCCAGGCAGCCAACCTGAGCAAGAATCTCTCCAATATGGATGAGATCAAGAAGATCATGGATGACTGCAAGAAGTCCCGCATCAAGGTCCTCAACCCCGACATCAATGAAAGTGAGGCACGGTTCTCGGTCAACAAGGACGGCAACATACGTTTCGGGCTCGGAGGCATAAAGGGCTTCGGCGACAATATCGTGAAACTCCTTATTGAAGACAGGGAGAAAAACGGGCTGTATGCAGACATCTGGGACTTCGCCGAAAGACTTGCCCCGGTCCTCAACAAGAAAGCGCTGGAATCGCTCCTGTATTCAGGTGCATTCGACAGTTTCGGCTATTCGAGGAGGCAGTATACGCAGCCGACAGCTTCCGGAGATACCTTCATGGACTCCCTTGTCAAATATGCCGGACTGTACAACAGGGACAAGCAGAATTCAGCGGCAAGCCTTTTCGTAGGGATGGAAGAAACCAAGCCTCAGCGCCCTGCAATGCCAGACAATCCTGTTTCCGAGGAAGACGGCACTATGGAACTTCTGAAAAAGGAGAAAGAGCTTGTGGGCATGTATCTTTCCGCGCATCCTCTCGACAAATATGCGTATGAACTGGAGAATTTCACAAGCTGCACCCTGTCGGAGCTGCCGGACCTGATAAGCAGGTGTGACCGCAACAAGGTGAAGACGAATGTCTGCATCGCCGGATATATAACCAATGTCCAGCAGCTCACAAGCAAGACCGGCAATCCATGGTCCAAGACCGTAATAGAGGATTTCAGCGGAAGCTACGAATTCTCGCTCTTCGGGAAAGACCATGAGGCATTTCTGCCGTACCTGCAGCTCTACACGCCTGTCTACATCGAAGGAGTGATAGAAGAACGGTATATGGTCAAACCGGAAGAGAGGAAGATCAAGGGCGATCCTCCTTTTGTGCTCAAAATCAGAAAGATATCCCTGCTTGGGAACACTGCGGGCAATCTTCTGAAAGGCTTCATGATAAAGATACAGACCCCGATGCTGACTTCCGGGTTCAGGGAAAAGCTCATCAGCGTGATCAAGAACAACAAGGGAAACATCCCGCTGAGCATGATACTCTATGATCCGACCACGAAATACACCATTGAGTTCCTGTCAAGGAAATTCAGGGTGGCCGTATCGAATCCGCTTGTCAATGACCTGAAAAGCATGAATATCCCATTTGAGCCTATCAGGAAATAATACTCAGAATACAAGGACTGCCTTCACGGGATAATGGTCGGAAATGAATTTCCTGTCCGCATAAGGCTTGACCACTGTCTCGAAGTCTGTACAGGACCTGAATCCGGAATAGAAAATATGGTCAATGACAGATGAAGACTTGCCCCATCCGTTGAATGTCCCGTTGGAATCCGTCCTTGCGGCTATCTGACGGGCATTTTTCATCTTACCCTCAAGGACTGCCATGGCCGGGTCGGATATCTCGACATTGAAATCGCCTGCAAGTACCACAGGTAGGTTGTCCTTGTTCATACCTGCAATCTCTGACATGATGAGCGACAGTCCGTTCTTGCGTGCTTCCGTTCCCTGATGGTCGAGATGCGTATCCACAAAATAGAATTTCTTCCCTGTAGCCTTGCACTTCATCAATGCCCATGTCGCTGTCCTCAGGCATGCCGCATCCCAGCCTTTTGATGGTCTGTCCGGAGTCTCCGAAAGCCAGAATGTGCCCCATTTCACCAGAGAGACCGTCTTCTTGTTGTACAATACGGCCACATGCTCTCCCTTGCTTTTGCCGTCTTCCCTGCCGACGCCCACACATTTATAGTCCCTGCAGTTCTCGGTGATGAAAAGCAGCTGGTACGACAGCGCCTCCTGGATGCCTATGATATCGGGACACTGGTCCTCTATCATCATGGCCGTGGCAGGATACCTGAATTGCCAGGAATTGGTCCCGTCCTTCGCTTCACCATACCTGATATTGTAAGACATTACAGTGATTTTGGACAATCCGTCCGATTTTGCATTGCAGGCCAGTACCGGAATGACTGCCAGCAGGAACAATAGTCTGAATCGCATTATTCTGGGTTTATAGACTCCCAAAATTACAATTTTTTCCGGAATAATATCTTAGACGTGCAAAAAACGTGGGACCGGTCACAGTCTTTCGCACCGGCAGGATGCCTAATAATTATGATATATTTTGCACTTTGAAAGTGCAAAAACCGACAAAATCTGCACTCGCCAAGTGCAAAATCCAAAGAAATGCCGTAAAACGTTGCGCATAACCAACACTTTTGCCCTGAAAATGTTGTCTGAACGCAACACTAACGGTTATCTGTATCATCCGCTCCTGATCTGGCATGCCTACGGAATTCTGACGGAGTCATCCCTTTGAAAGAACTGAATATGCGAGAAATGTTGCGGCTGTCACTGAACCCGCAGGAAATGGCAAGGTCTTCAATCGGACGGTCACAGGACAGAAGCAACTCCGCGAATCGCTCTATCCTGTATTTCTGCAGGAACCTGTATATCGAAGTCCCTGTATCGCGCCGGAATCTCTTCTCGAACACACGCCGGGAAAGAGGGACAAGGTCAAGAAGCTCCGGGACGGTAATGGTATTCATGTAATTCTTCTCAATATATTCCACCACCCGAAGTACATACTTGTCCTGTATTACATACTTTCTGGTTGAATTTCTGGACACCACCTGAAGAGGAGGCACGATAATATTGAACGGTTCCGAAATCCGCCTCTTGATCAGCTCTTCAATGACCTGTGCCGCCATGTAGCCGCCGTTTCTGGCATCTATCACTATAGATGACAGTGGAGGATTGGATATATTGCACATCATCTCGTCATTGTCCACTCCAAGTACGGCAAGCTTGTCAGGAACCGGAATCTCGAATATCTTGCAGGTCTCCGTAACATGCAGTGCATAATAGTCGTCACATGCGAAGACTGCAGTTGACTCCGGGAGCTCTCCAAGCCATTTGCCGATGGCATCGAAATCTTGTACCCAAGTCTCACCCCCTCCCACTTTTCCGGAAATCCTGGCAAAATACGTGGATACCGGAAACCCGTATTCCAGAAGCCGCTGCTGGTAACCGAGGAAACGCTCCCTTGACCATACCGCCTCCGTAATGCCATAATACGCAAAATTCCTGTAGCCGAGTTCAAGAAAATAATCCGCAGCCATCCTTCCGGTACCGATATAGTCTCCCGTCAGATTGCAGACTCCGGGAATCCTGTCCTTATAGTTCTGCACGATGATCGGAATGTTCAGATTGCTCAGCATCTTGATGTCTATATCATTCATCTGGGCTATAATGGCATCCACGTTCCACTTCTTGGCCCATCTTATTATCTCCTTATCGCCATGCAACATGCGGTAATACATCGGCATACGGTAAAAAGCCCATCCCTTGCGCGTCTGGGCATACTTCACGATTCCTCTCAGCAGATCCCTGCTGTAGCCGCTTGAAAAGTCCGTAAGCAGGAGTATCTTGATAAGGCTGTCATTCATACAAGTGGGCTTCCTTTCTTCAGTAAATCATACAAATTTACCATAAACGGACCAATAACGGACATCATATAACGTCATCATATCCTCACCCAGCGTCACCGGATCATATACGAAATTCCCTGAGACAATGCATTTCATGGCCGCAGAACACGCAGGCCGGAGTCCGATGCCCTGTTTTCTATGACGCAATCGGAAGAACTCTTGACGGAAATGCCGGAGAATCCGGTTTTCCAAAAAATTTACTTTGTATCCGTCAATAAACCACAAACACTAAACTGATGATGATAATGAGAAATTACAATGGCTCTTCTGCAGGAACGGGCATTTTCAAGTCCTTCCTTGCAACGAGTGTGCTCCTTTTCTGGAGCCTATTGTCTTCAGCACAGACTTTCACGGTCGAAGGGACTGTCCTGGATCCTGACGGGCAGGCAGTCATAGGGGCCGCAGTGATTGAAACAGGAACTGACAACGGCACAGTGACCGACATGGACGGAAAGTTCCGTATCAACGTCAGCAACAATGACGCCGTACTCTCATTCACCTGTCTCGGCATGGCAGAAACAGAAGTCCGTGTCTCCGGCAGGTCAGTCGTCGAAGTCCGAATGTCCTTCGATGACCTGACATTGGAAAATTCAGTAGTCACGGCACTCGGAATCAAGAGAGACGCAAGGGCATTGGGATATGCCGTATCTTCCGTGGACAGCGACGCCTTGACCGCGGCAAGAGAACAGAACGCAATTCTCGCTCTTTCCGGCAAAGTGGCCGGTGTGGACATTTCCGGTACAGCCGGAGGTCCCACAGGGTCGACAAATGTCATAATCAGGGGCAACTCGCAGCTGTCCGGGACCAACAGACCGCTATATGTTGTGGACGGTATTCCTGTGGACAATACGCAGTTCGACGCATTGTCCGGTACAGGACAATACACGGAAGGTTATGACTACGGGGATGTCCTGTCATCAATCGATCCCAACGACATTGAAAACATTTCTGTCCTGAAAGGAGCATCGGCGGCAGCCCTCTACGGATCGCAGGCATCCAACGGTGTAATCCTCATCACGACCAAGTCAAAGGGACGCAAAGGCTGGTCCGTAGAACTGGACAGCAATGTATCTATAGTCACGGTGGGCACAAGCTATGACAATTACCAGAGGGTGTACGGTACCGGTACGGAAGGAGAACCTCTGTTCGACCCTCTTGAAGCACAGACCAGGACCACGTCAGCATGGGGAGGGAAACTTGACGCATCACTGGATGTGCCTATCTTCAACGGTTCATACAAGCCTTATTCGAACGTGGACAATAATATCCTCTCGTTCTACAGGACAGGAGCGACATATTCCAATTCGCTTTCCGTCACCAATACCGGTGATGACAGTTCCGTAAGATTTTCCGTATCTGACGTAAGGAGTTCCGACATTGTACCGAATGCAGGCATGTCCAGAACAAACTTCGGTCTGAAAGCATCTACCAAAATCGGAAAAAGATTCAGCATCGATGCAAGAGCTACATACAGTTCTGAAAAAGTGAACAACAGACCGGCACTGGCCAATTCTTCCAACAACATAGCCAAGTCTCTTGTCGGACTTGCACCGAACATAGACCAGGCCTGGCTTTCAGAAGGCTACAAGACAGCAGAGGGCCAGTATGTCGAGTGGACCAACAACAAGTCAAGGTGGAATCCTTACTGGAGCATGAACGAAACTTCCAACTATACCACCAAAAACAGGCTGATTGCAAGCGTGAACGCCGAATTCATGATAATAGACGGGCTGAAACTGATCGGAAAGGCAGGAACGGACTACTATCACTTCAATATCAACGAGTACATAGCCCAGTACACTCCGAACAATGAAAGCGGGAACATGAGCGAACAGACCAACAGAGTCTACAAAAACACATTCGAACTCATGCTGAAATATGACAAGTCTTTCAAAGACTTCAACCTTAGCGCATTTGTCGGCGGGAACCTGGAACAGTCCTTCCATGAGAGAATAACAAATGAAAATTCTTCGCAGGTAGTTCCTGGATGGCAGGATATTACCAACTATTCCACATTGAGCATCGCACATGCCAAGATACAGAAGGAAGTGCGTTCATTCTTCGGGATGGCAAGCCTCGGATACAGAGACTATGCCTATATCGAAGCTACCGTCAGGAATGACGTATCTTCCGCACTTGCTGCAAATTACAGATCTTACTGGTATCCTTCGTTCTCGGGATCCGTCCTCTTCAACAACATTTTCGACATGGACAACAGCAAGATATCACTGCTCAAACTCAGAGGGTCCTGGGCAGAGGTCGGTGGAGACACCAATCCATACCGGCTCGACCTTGTCTACGGGCTACATTCTTTCACCATGAACGGTGTTCCTATGGGAGAGGTCGATTCCAATACTGTACCTTATGTCGGGCTGAAGCCGACCAGGACATATTCCTGGGAAATAGGTGCGGACCTGAGATTCTTCGACAGCCGGCTCAACCTTGACTTCACATATTATAATACCAGGACCAAAGACCAGATTCTCACATTGCCGATCTCGGAATCCACCGGATATAAAAGCGCGATTGTCAATGCCGGAGAAATCTCGAACAAGGGAATAGAAATACAGTTGACCGGGACACCGGTAAGGAACAAGGACTTCCTCTATCAGACGACCGTATCTTTCGCCCACAATAAAAACATGGTGAACAGTCTGCATCCTGATGTGACAAACTATGAACTCGCACGGGCTAGATTGTCGGAGACATATATCGTAGCCATGGAAGGCGAAGCATACGGAGCCATTGTCGGAAAGAAATTCGCCCGTACGGAAGACGGCCAGATCATAGTCAATGAAGCCGGACTGCCGACCTATGACACGGAACTTTCAGTTCTGGGCAACGGCAACTATGACTTCACTCTCGGATGGGGACACCAGTTCCAGTGGAAATCGCTTAATGTATCGGCATTGTTCGACATGAAGTTCGGGGCGGAAGTCTACTGCCAGAGCGACGTACTCGCCTGCTATCACGGCACATCAGAAAGGACTCTCGAAGGAAGGGAGGCATGGTATGCTTCGGAAGAAGCCCGCAAGTCACAGAACATCTCGTCAGCCAACTGGAAGCCGACAGGAGGCTACCTTGTGGAAGGTGTGATACAGGACGGGATAGACGCTCAGGGCAATCCTGTCTACAGGCCGAACGACGTATATGTCGATCCTGAAACATATTGGCAGAACGTATATTCCAACACTCCGGAACCGTTCATCTATGACGCCTCCTACATAAAGTTCAGGGAACTGTCTGTTTCATGGACATTCGGGAAAAAATACTTCAAGAAAGCCCCGATAGAGTCCATAACTCTCTCGGCATTCGGAAGAAACCTCTGGCTTATATGGTGCAGCCTGCCGAATGTAGATCCGGAATCCTCATACAACAGCAACAAGCTCGGCCTTGAACACAGCTCGTTGCCGGCACGCCGCAACTTCGGCTTCGGAATAAACATCAAATTCTAAATTCTGGTCATCATGAAAAGGAAACATACAATATATTTTACCGTACTGTCGTTCCTGCTTGTCGGTTGCACAGACCTTACCGAACTGAACAGGAATCCGGCAGCCACCACTTCGATGGATCCCAATCTGCTGCTCCCGTCCGTACAGTATTATGAATCATGCACCAAACAGAACATGGTAAGATTCATGATCTACCCGGGAGGATGGAACAATCATTTCACAGGATACAGCGGAATGGTCAACTACGGGGCAAGAGGAGTGTTCAACTCCGGCTATGCCAACCGCCTGTGGCAGCAATATTATCCAAACCCCGTAAAGAACGTGATGTCGCTTCTGATGAACTCTGAAGAAGGAACCAACATCCATGCTGCAGGACGTGTAATGAGGGTGGAGACATTCATGCGCCTGACCGATGTGTACGGAGACATCCCTTTCTCCGAATCCGGAACAGCATTCGAGACAGGAATAATATCGCCCAAATATGACAGACAGGCCGATATTTATGACACATTCTTCAATGAACTGGAAACCGCAGTCAACGAGTTTTCAGAATCGGGAGACGCCCTTACGAACGACCTGTATTTCTCGGGCGACATATCCAAATGGAAAAAATACGCCAATTCCCTGCGGCTCCGGGCTGCCATGAGGCTTGTCAAAGTAGACCCTGAAAGAGCGGCGGCAGAGGCTCAGTCCGCAATAAATGCAGGTGTGATGACTTCAAACGATGACATCGTCTATATCCGGCATGAAAACAACAGGGATGACGCCTCTGCAGGAAACGCATTCGCAAATTTCATCCATCTGTATCAGAATCAGTTTTATGTTACAGAAGAACTCCGTGATGCACTCAAGGGCGGACAGGCAGATGAAGACCCGCGTTTCCGGATAGTGGCTGCCGCGTATCTGGAGGAAAAGTACCTTGACGCCACATCCCCTACAGACATCACGGATGAAGTCTACAGCTATTATTCCGGTATCGGACAGGCCGGATACAAAGCTCTGCCTGCACAATGCGCGAGAACACTGAGTGACGGCTGTATCCATCCTGACTACGCTCTCAGCGACATCAGCATCACAGTCGGGAGCTCACCGGTCACAGTATCCCAGCACTGGCAATGGCTGAGACCGTCAACGCTCATAGCCGCCGCAGACGCTCCATACATAAAAATGAGCTATGCCGAAGTCCTGCTTCTGCAGGCAGAAGCCAAGGTGCGCTACGGAATCGGTGAAACATCTGCAGAAGAACTGTACAGGGAGGCCATAGATGCCGGATGCAGGCAATTCTCGCTTTTCGGAGCTGACATTGATGAAGCAGAAACAAGCAGGTATGCGGCATCGCAGACGCTGGAGGCCGGACAGGAACTGGAACTGATAAACACCCAGCTGTGGCTGCAGTACATGTTCAATCCGATCGAGGCATGGTCCAATACAAGACGTACTGACGGACTGCCTGAAAGATATGCAAAATACTACAACTATTATCCGACAGTAAACACTACGGGCGGTACCATGCCGAGAAGGCTTCCATACCCGGCAACAGAACAGACAAGAAATTCCGTAAACTACCAGGAAGCCGTAGACAGGATGGGAGGCACCGATGTGTGGACATCAAGAGTATGGTGGGACTGTGAATAAAAACGAGACGACATGAACAGATTATTATACTTCGCATTACTGAGCCTGACGGCTCTGGCCGCGGCATCAGGCTGCAGCAAGACAATATCCGACCCTGTATTCGATGAAGGGGAATTCTATATCTATTCTACGACATGGGTCGCGGAAAACAGCATCCCGGCAGGGAGTACATTTTCGGTAAACAACCTCTACGTCTCCCCTGCGGACGGTTCGGTGACATGCTGCTGGACCCTTGACGGGGAAGTCATTTCCAACCGGAGGACAGTGTCATGCACCTTCAACGCAGAAGGCACACATGAACTCGTGTTCACTGCGACTAAAGATGGAGTAAGCAAGACCCGGACGACAAGTATAATCGTCACACAATCAAATCAGTAAGCAATGACTAATTCGTCTAATACAACACAGAGGCCGGGATATGTCTTCTCTCTGGTAATGTTAGGGGCCCTGTTTTTCATATTCGGTCTAGTATCATGGGTGAATTCTATCCTTGTACCTTATTTCAGGATTGCATGTGAACTGCACTCGGAGGTCCAGTCTTATCTCGCCAACTTCGCATTCTACATCGCATATCTCGTATTGACCATACCGGCATCCATCCTCCTGAACAGGACAGGTTTCAAGCGCGGGGTGGAAATCGGGTTGTGGATTCTGGCACTCGGGGCGATACTGTTCACGCCTGCAGCGCTTACCCGGACATACAATATGTTCCTGGCAGCATTGTTCACCATGGGAGCAGGCCTGGCCATTCTCCAGACCGCAGCCAATCCTTTCGTGACAATCATTGGTCCTATCGAAAGTGCGGCACGCCGTATAAGCATCATGGGTATCTGCAATAAATTCGCAGGTATCATCGCACCACTTGTATTCGCAGGCGTCGTGATAAGGCCGGATGACAAGATCATAATAGACAAGGTGTCTGCGGGACTGCTCACCGGAGCTGAAAAAGAAGCCGCCCTTGACGGACTTATAAAAGGAGTCATCCCGCCATACCTCATCCTCGGTATCCTCCTCATCATTTTCGGTATCATATTCTACCGGTCCTCGATACCGGACATCAATCCAGGCAAGGAAAACAAATCCGACGAAAGCGGTATGGCAGGAAGAAAAACAGTGTTCTCCTATCCTTATCTGGTACTCGGGGCAATAGCACTGTTCCTGCACCTCGGATCTCAGGTCATCTCCATCAACACCATCATCGGGTACGCACAAGGTATGGGGATAGACATGCTGGATGCAAAGGTATTCCCGTCATATACACTCGGATGCATACTTGCAGGATATCTGGCCGGAGTCGTGCTCATACCTAAATACCTCTCTCAGTTGAGGGCACTGCAGATATGCACCGTGACAGGCCTGGTCCTTTCACTTTGCGTGGTCCTGTTTTCATCAAGGATACACCTTCTGGGCTTCGACACGGACATCTCAATCTGGTTCCTTGTACTTCTCGGCATACCGAATTCCCTCATCTATGCCGGTATATGGCCTGTCGCAATACGGAATCTCGGGAAATTCACGAATATCGGATCATCCATCCTTGTCATGGGGCTGTGCGGCAACGCCATACTCCCACTTGTCTATGCAGCAGTAGCCGACAAGACATCCAGCCTGCAGACTGGATATTGGGTACTGGTCCCGTGTTTCCTCTATATGATTTTCTATGCATTCTACGGCTATAAAATCGAATACTGGACGCGGCGCCGGCAGTAAAACAGTCAATCAAGACTGAAAAAACATGAATTTGACGGAAACGAAAAGAAAGAACAGCATGAAAGAGAGATTAAGAATATACAACGGAGAAATCATAACTCCAGACACAAACATCGGGACAGGGACAATCCTTGTCGAAGACGGGAAAATAAAGGCAGTCGAAAAAGGCGTCATAAATGTGGAAGGATATCAGGACGTGGACGCCGAAGGCGGATATATCATGCCTGGATTCATAGATATCCACACACATGGAGCAGGAAACCATGATTTCATGGACTGCACGGCGGAAGCATGCAAAGGCATAGCAAAGGAACATGCCAGGCATGGGACTACAATGCTTTTCCCTACCACACTTGCATCCGGAAATGAGGAACTGTTCCGCTTCCTTGAAGTCTACGAAAATGTAAAAGACCAGACAGAAGGCGCAGCTTTCGGAGGTCTCCATCTTGAAGGGCCTTATTTCTCATATGCCTTCAGAGGTGCCCAGGATCCCAGATACCTGAAAAATCCTTCTCCTGAAGACTATATGCCTGTACTTGAAAGCGGAGCAGACATACGGAGATGGAGCATTGCGCCGGAGCTTCCCGGGGCGCTTGAATTAGGAAGGCTGTTGGATAAACGCGGTATAATACCGTCAATCGCCCACACGGATGCCATATATGAAGACATTGTCAAGGCACACGAGGCCGGCTACTCCATGATGACTCACTTCTATTCGTGCATGAACGGAGTTACAAGAAGAAATGCGATCAGATATGCCGGGTGCATAGAGGCTGGTTATCTGATTGAAGACATGATTCTTGAAATCATCGGTGACGGCATCCATGTTCCAGAGCCACTTCTCAAGCTCATACTCAAATGCAAACCTGTGGACAAGATTGTATTGTGCACGGATTCCATGCGCGGCGCAGGCATGCCGGAAGGCTCGAAGAGCATCCTCGGCAGTCTCACGGACGGACAGGAAGTCCTGATCGAGGACGGTGTGGCGAAGATGCCTGACAGGACATGCTTCGCCGGTAGTGTCGCCACGACAGACAGGCTTGTGCGGACAATGCATTTTATCGGAGGGGCGTCTCTGCCTGATGCGGTAAAGATGCTCACATCCAACCCGGCAACACTCATGGGCTATGGTGACACCAAAGGCAAAATCAGACCCGGATACGATGCCGACATCGTGATATGTGACAAGAAACTTTATGCGCAACAGACATACAGCAAAGGTCACCGTATATTCTAAATTCAAGTATCATGAAAAACATATTCATCGCAACAGCCATTGTCTCAGGGATTGTCCTCGGGGCAGCGTGCACCAAGGAAGCATCTCCTGCACAATATGAAAAAGAGAATATCACCCCTGTCCTTGAAGGAGTGTCAGCAGACAATCTCTTCTGGGAATGTGACGGGCTTGAAACCTACAGGATAGACCTGGACGGAGAAGGCCTTGTACCTGAAGCTGTGACAGCTGTCACGGATGCCGAGAATTCAGCATTCTACATCGATGTCAACGGAGACATCATTCTGGTCAGCCCGAAATCGGTGAATACAGATCCTCAAACCGACATAGAGGAGACCTTGTCCATATCTGTCACGGGAAGCGAAACCTTCTCTGTATCACTGAAACAAAGCAGGATGAACAAACCTATGCTGCTTGCCGTGGAGCCAGGGGAATTGAAATGGAGCCATGATCAGACAGACACCAGATCGGTAACTGTAAGCGGTCTAAACATAGACGGAGTGAAACTCTCTGTCACAAGCGATACCGAAAATTCAGGCTTCTCCTGGAGCGTCAGCGGCCTCACGGTAGACGTGACCCCTGAAAGTACGAACACAAGCCCGGATGCCGCCAGGTCGGAAACCCTTACCATATCCGCGGAAGGGGGAAACAGCATAAGCTTCAAGGTAAGTCAGGCCAGAATGCCTTCTGAACCTGAAATACTCTACTCAACTTCATTTGAGAATACAGACAAACCAGAAGCAAACCTTCCTTCATATACATTCAGCGATGTTCCTGTAACCTATACTTGTGACGGAAAACAATGGACAATGACATATGCTGATGTCACTTCACAATATGTCTGGACAAGCAAGACATCGCATATTCTCGCTCGTGTTTCAAACGGAAGTGACCAGCAGGCAGTCATCTGCAGTGACAACCTGTTGTCTGATGTGAATACAATAACAACATTCTCCGTGACTCTTGCCAGAAGGAACAACAATGAAGGTTGGTGCCGGGTAGAATATTCCACAGACGGAACGACTTGGTCGGCGGCTGGCGATGACTTCCAGGCCATGCTCAGCGGCTCGGCTGCGGAAGAGTATGAATTTTCAGGACCTACGGGAGACATTGATACATTCATGATCAGAGTGACATATTATTTCAAGGAAACGCCTTCGGCACATTCATTCCTGAATTTTGAAGGTGTGAAAATAATGGGATACTAATCAATAAATCGTATAGGAAATGAAAACATTCAAGAAAGACCTGCTTGAAATAGAGGTATTTGACACGAGAGATGAGATGGGAGCAACTGCAGCATCAGATGCCGCGGAATATATCAGCGGTCTGCTCGCGAATCAGGAAAACGTAAACATAATGTTCGCTGCGGCACCGTCTCAAAATGATTTTCTGGCATATCTTGCCAAAAAGGATCTGGACTGGAAACGGATAAACGCATTCCACATGGATGAATACGTCGGTCTGGACAAGGATGCTCCGCAACGATTCGGGAATTACCTTGCTGAACACATTTTCAATTTGGTTCCATTCGGTTCCGTGCATTACATTTTCAACGAAAACAAGAACGCGGAACAAATGTGCCGCGACTATGCAGAGCTTCTGCAATCCGTTAATATTGATATCGTATTCATGGGGGTAGGAGAAAACGGGCATATCGCATTCAACGACCCGCATGTAGCTCTGTTCGATGACCCTGAGACTGTAAAAATCGTCGATCTTGATATCAAATGCAGGACACAGCAAGTGAATGACGGATGCTTCAAGACAATAGACGAAGTCCCTGAATATGCAATCACAGTGACTATACCGGCAATGATGAAGGCAGAAAGGCTATTTGTAGTGGCCCCTACGGCCCTCAAGGCTGATGCCATCGGGAAGATATACAACGGAGAAATCACCAGCCAATGTCCGGCATCCATACTCCGGACCCACAAAGCAGCCGTCCTTTATACGGACCTGCCTGGTGCAGCAAAAATATCCATGCAATGATAATGCGGGTCAAGATGCTGTCTTTTATAATCTGCTGTTTCCTGACTCCAGGATGTTCCGACGCCGATATAGGGACTGTCCCGGATACAGACACGGAAGAAAGGCAGGAAGAAGAAGTTGAGGAAATACCTTATACCTCGCCAGATGAGAACGGGGATGCAATACCTGACTTCAGCAGGGTAGGATACCGTTGGGGAGAAAAAGAGCTTCCCGAATATGTCATAGTCTCGACAGTGACACCTCCGGGAGACGGTTCCGATGCCACGGCTCTCCTGCAGGCAGCCGTTGACAATGCTCCTTCACCGGGAACAATCCTTCTTAAGGACGGGACATACAACATTTCCGGTACAATATACCTCAACCGGAACGGGATAGTCCTACGAGGAAACGGGAACAAGACCGTCCTTAAGGCTACAGGGACATCACAACGGCCTCTAATCTATTTCGGAGGCGGAGCAGAACGGCAGCTTGAAGGTGCGGAAATACAGATTGCCGAAGAATATGTACCTACAGGAAGGTTTTATCTTGAACTTGCCGGAGAAAGCCCTTTCTTACCTGGGGATGAAGTTGTCATTTCCTGGATTCCTGACGATGAATGGATCACGGCACTGAAAATGGACCAAATCCCACCGAGAAGTGACGGGATTGCCGTTCCCCAATGGAATGCCGCGCAATATGACATCTACTGGGAAAGGACTGTTGTAGCATCAAACGGGAAGTATGTCTATCTCGACAACCCCGTGGTGATGCCGCTGGATGCACGTTACGGGAAATTCTACCTGTCGGACTATTCCTACCCCAACCGTATCACCGAGAGCGGAATAGAAAACATGTCCATGGTCTCGGAATATGCTTCAGACGAAGATGAAGACCATTCATGGACAGCCATAGAAGTCCATGCCGCGGAACACTGCTGGATCAGGAACGTGGAAAGCTCGTATTTCGCATTCGGATGTGTGGACATGAAATCCGGGGCTAAGAACATCACGGTTTCCGGATGCACGTGCAGAGATCCGAAAGCTCGGACCGAAGGCAGCAGAAAATACGGCTTCTATGTCACAGATGGCCAGCAATGCCTTGTCATGGACTGTCTTTCCATCGGATCAAGACATGGATTTTCCTCGTCAGCCCGTGTAGGAGGGCCTAATGTATTCCTGAGATGTGAGGAACAGGGAGGTCTCGGAGACTGCGGCCCACATCAGAGATGGAGCACAGGTATGCTTTACGACAACGTCAAGACAGATTCCAAACTTAGAGTCCAGGACAGGGGCAATATGGGACCAGGACACGGATGGGCAGGGGTCACACATGTCTTCTGGAATTGTACGGCAGCCGTACTCACCTGTCAAAGCCCTTGGGTAACAGGAAAAAACTGGTGTATCGGATGCATCGGGACCAAGGATGAAGGAGACTTTTCCGGAAGGCCTGACGGTGTATGGGAATCCCACGGAATGAATGTCGCTCCACAATCACTTTATGAACAACAATTGTCAAACAGGAAGAGTCTTGGACAGTTGTCTTCTGTCCCTGGCTCGAAACAAAACCAACAGCAATGAAAAGAACAACAGCATTTATTTTCGCTATCCTTCTGCTGGCCTGCATCAATGGCAGGGCTGACGGACAGTTCGGCGTCAAAGCCATGTACGTGGATTTCAGGACAGAGGTCCGGACACTCTCCTCCATCAAGGAACTGGCATCTGAAGCCGCCGGACTCGGCTTCAATACAATGCTTATGGAATATGAAGCCACATTCCCCTTTGACAACAACGCCACGCTCCAGAACAGGTATTCTTTCACAAAAGAAGAAATACAGGATTTCGTGTCATATTGTTCCGGGCTCGGACTGGATGTCATCCCTCTGCAGAACTGCATGGGACACGCCCAGTATATATTGAAACATGACCGTTATGCGGCTCTCCGGGAAGACGCGAAAGACATGTCCCAGGTATGCCCGTTGAAAATCAAGGAAGCCATACCCGTATTTACAGATATTTTCAAGGAAGTCGCGGCATTGCATCCTTCCAAGTATTTCCATATCGGATGTGACGAGACATTCCTGCTCGGATCCTGTCCTGAATGTGCCGCCTATGCGGAAAAATACGGCAAATCAAAACTGTTCGTCGAATATGTCAAGGCAATGTGCAAGATCGTTACCGACATGGGGAAAATACCGGTAATCTGGGCCGACATCATCCTCAAGCACCCTGAAAACCTTGGCGAACTGCCGAAAGAACTGATTTTCATGGATTGGAATTACGGATGGGACGTGAACAGATTCGGCAAGATATCCAATTTGATTGACGCCGGAGTGAATTTATGGGGAGCTACGGCATTGAGAAGCGGTCCTGACGACATATATCTGACCCAGTGGGAAAAACATTTCAATAATCTGAGGGATTTTGTTCCGTTTGCACGCTCTTCCGGTTATCAGGGCATGGTCCAGACTTCCTGGTCGACAAGCGGGGCTTACAGCTACAATTACGGCATGAAAAATGAGATTCTTGAGATGTTCCCTACGCGTTCAGTATATCCGGAGTCTGGCTTCAATATTCTGATTGAAGCGACATCATGGGCATTCTCACATGAAGAGCCCCTTGACCCGGAAAAGTTCGTGAAAGAATATGCAGAACGGAAATTCGGATTCGATGACAGAGAATCCGCAATACTCTGGGAATATTTCACCATGCCGCAGGAAACCGTATCGGCAAGGACAGGCAAAGATGCAAAAGGACGCACCATTGGAGAAGTCATATCGTCTGCCCGCCAGATGAAAGAAAAGATGGATGCACTGCGGCCTTCCTCCAACAAAAAAGAAATAAAGCATTTGCGTCTCATGCTTGACATTCGTCTCAACTATCTTAAATTCAAACAGTGCGAAAGTGAGTTCGAATCCGAAGGATACAATGAATCCGATAGAGAGGGGCTGAAGGAGCGGATGAAAGCAATATGCAGGGAAGGACGCAAGATTGACAGGAAGTTCGCGAGACTGAACAGGAATTTCCTCAAACCAGGTGAAATCCGGTATTTACAGCATCTCAGAGGAGACAAGATGGATGCTCTCTATGCTACGCTGGCAAGGGATGACAGATAGTAAAACAGCACGGCCTTTCCGTTTTATTCGTTTTTTACATCAATTTTGCCTATGTTTGTAGAGATACGCTAAATAGGGGTACGTTTCATATTAGAAGATATGGCAGAAGAGACATTTTCGGATATTGGAAAGGCCGAAGCTGTTAAAAGGCTTTTTGAAGGCACAGGATACCGGCAGTCGGACAATTGTATAATGCAAGTCCGCAAGGAGACAGGAAGTATTGTATGTTCGTCCGTGCTGATGACGGAGGGAGTGGATTTCGACCTGACATATTTCCCTCTTAAACACCTTGGATACAAGGCTGTTGTCTTGGCTACGGGTGAGTTATACGCATCAATGGCCCATCCTGGAGCACTGGCTGTGAGACTCGGGATATCCTCCAAGATAGACTACGGGAAAGTGAAGGAACTGTGGGACGGGACAGTGTCTGCAGCCAAAATGCACGGCTACACGGAACTGTCCCTTGACCTGCAGCCTTCCGTCAACGGGCTGTATGTCAGCGTATCCGCTACAGGAGAGCGCCTGAGTCTCACGGAAAAGCGCAGACTTCCTGCCAAAAGCATGGACCTGATATGCGTGTCGGGCAATCTCGGTGCGGCATTCTTGGGCATGCAGATTCTCGAAAGGGAGAAGCAGAAGTTCATGAAGCGCAAGACAGACCGCTCACAGCCTGATCTTACGGAATACAAGCATCTTGTAGGAGAGTACCTGAAGCCGGAAATAAGCCCGTCCTGCGTCTCTCTTCTCGAAGATGAGGAGATAGTGCCTTCATACGGATATTTCGTGAACAGAGGCCTTTCTGATGCCGTAAAACGGCTTGTCAGGGACAGCGGGCTCGGTGCGAAGATATACGTGGAGAGGATACCTTTCGCAAGCGGGACATTCGACCTGGGGAAGGAGTTCAATATCGACCCGATTTCGGCGGCGTTCAACGGCGGGGACGACTGCCGTCTGCTGTTCACGATACCGATAGGAAGCCATGACAAATTCCGCCATGACTTCCAGACATTCGACATCATCGGACATCTGGCCAAACCTGAAGTCGGAGCCGTCCTGGTAACTCCTGAAGGTGTGGAGCTTCCGATTACCGCCCAGGGCTGGAAATAGAACCCACGATAAAGTCCAGAAAACGTTAAGCCGGATTTGAAATCCGGCTTGAATATTAGACTTGGAATTAATTACCTGATAAAATTAGTCCTTATCGGGGCCTCACGCTCCGGCAAAGGCAGATTTCCCGCCTCTCGGTTTTTCAGCATCCATGCCATGTTGTTGCCGAGAGTTCGCATCGTCTGCAGGCCCTCCGCATCATTTGCTGCCTCACCGGGCAGCCTGCCGTGTACACTGTTCCAGTATTGTGAAGGCACCACAGGCATATTGGTAATCGTGAAATACTTGTTCAGACGATCAAAAGTCGCACTCGCCCCTCCCCTGCGGCACACGGCCACGGCAGCTGCCGGCTTGTACTGGAGATAAGCCGAAGAGGAATAGAAAAGCCTGTCGAGAAGTGCGCACAATGAGCCGTTCGGCCCCGCATAATACACCGGAGAGCCCACGACAAGCCCGTCGGCAGTCTCGATCTTCGCCCTTACCTCATTATAGAGAGCGTCATTGAAGACACATCTGCCCGTCTCGCTGCATTTGCCGCAGGCGATACATCCCTGTACAGCCTTGGCTCCAATAGACACTATCTCCGTCTCTATTTCATTGTTTTGTAAAGCTTTGGCTACCTCAGACAAAGCTATGTACGTATTGCCCTTTCCTCTCGGGCTTCCATTGATCAGCAAAACTTTCATAATGACAGCAAGGGAACTGAAAAAAGCAATGAACGGCTCTCCCAACTCAGAGCCGACAAAGTGAAGGAACGGCTTGCCGCGCCAGGAGAGACAGGAACTCTTGTCGGACATCCGCCTATAAAAATGATATCATTCGGCAGTGACCCCAAAGCCCTAAAAGTCCTGTATGGACGACATTAGCGTCTCGAAGAGCGCCTTTGTTTTCACTGTATCCTTCGTGTTGAAAATCACATGTTCTCCGCCGGTTGTAACAACATGCACAAACGGCGGATACTTTTTGTTGACATAAAGACGGCATTTCCCTATCCCTTTCACGGTAAAATGGCCGGTTTTTATATTAAGCCATCCGATGCCGTTCCTCTTTAAAGTAATACCTGGCAGTTTGTCCAGCAATTCTACCGACTGTATATCTTCCGACTTCACAGAATAATCGTAATTCCCGGAGATCGTGAGACTGTCCCGGGTCACGGTTATCCTGTTAGGACGCAACGAGAATACAATTATCAGAGTCAAGCCTGCAACCATCAGCAGCACACCTGCAATGTATCCTATATTACCGCCACACATAGTCTGAAAGAGTTCCATGGACTGCATCCACTGACTTACTTAACGTCAGTTCGACGAATTATTATGTTCAGTATCAAAGATTCCGTCGAACTGACGTTACGATTTCTTCGAAATCCATTTCCTTTTTCGTGTCACCCCTCTTAAATTCTCCCCTGCGTAGGGGAGAACTTACATCGGACTTCGTCCTCCATAGAGGTAATTCTATGAAATTCATTCCATTCATTTCATCGAATTCACGTTACTTAAGCTTCTTCAGCAGAGAAGTCATGCTTACCTGACTGTCGATAATGGAGTGGAGATCCTCGATTTTCACCCTTTCCTGCTCCATAGTGTCGCGATGCCTTATCGTCACGCAATGATCCTGGAGGGAATCGTGGTCTACTGTCACGCAGAACGGTGTGCCTATCGCATCCTGCCTGCGGTATCTCTTGCCTATGCTGTCCTTCTCGTCATACTGGCAGTTGAAGTCGTATTTGAGTTCGTCCATTATGGTCTGCGCCAGTTCAGGAAGTCCGTCCTTCTTGATAAGAGGCAGAACGGCCACCTTGACCGGAGCAAGCGGGGCAGGAATGCTCAGGACGACACGTGTCTCCCCGTTCTCCAGCGTCTCTTCCTTGTAGGAATTCGACAGCACTGCAAGCACCATCCTGTCCACTCCGATGGAAGTCTCTATCACATAAGGAGTGTAGCTTTCCCCGCTCTCAGGGTCGAAATACTGTATCTTCTTGCCGGAGAACTTCTGATGGTTTCCGAGGTCGAAATCCGTCCTGGAATGTATGCCTTCAAGCTCCTTGAAGCCGAACGGGAAATTGAACTCTATATCAGTAGCCGCATTTGCATAATGCGCGAGCTTCTCATGGTCGTGGAAGCGGTAGTTTCCGTCACCCATTCCGAGTGCCTTGTGCCATGCCAGCCTTGCTTCCTTCCACTTGGCAAACCAGTCGAGTTCCGTACCAGGCTTGATGAAGAACTGCATCTCCATCTGCTCGAACTCCCTCATCCTGAATATGAACTGACGGGCCACAATCTCGTTCCTGAATGCCTTGCCTATCTGCGCTATTCCGAACGGAATCTTCATACGCCCGGTCTTCTGAACGTTCAGATAGTTCACGAATATGCCCTGTGCGGTCTCGGGACGCAGATAAATCACGTTCGTGTCATCTGAAGTGTTGCCGAGCTGCGTGCTGAACATCAGGTTGAACTGACGCACCTCCGTCCAGTTCTTGGTACCTGAAACAGGGCACACGATATCGCAGTCGATGATGATCTGCCTGAGCTCTGCCAGGTCGTTGGCGTTGAGAGCGTCCGCCATCCTTTTCTTCACCTCGTCTATCTTGGTCTGATGACGCAACACATTCGGATTGGTCTCAAGGAACTTGGCCTCATCGAAAGCCTCGCCGAACTTTTTCCGAGCCTTCTCCACCTCTTTCTTGATCTTCTCCTCCAGCTTGGCGATATAGTCTTCTATCAGCACATCAGCCCTGTATCTTTTCTTGGAATCCTTGTTGTCGATAAGCGGATCGTTGAAAGCCCCTACATGCCCTGAAGCTTCCCAGATCTTAGGATGCATGAAAATACATGAATCAATCCCCACGATATTCTCATGGAGCCTTACCATGGCATCCCACCAGTATCTCTTGATGTTGTTCTTGAGTTCAGAGCCCATCTGCCCGTAGTCATAGACCGCTGCAAGACCATCATAAATCTCGCTTGAAGGGAAAATGAATCCGTACTCCTTGCAATGCGCGACAAGTGTCTTGAAAAGTTCGTCCTGAGTCATAATATTTTATGTTACAATTAATTCTTTAATACCACACCGCAATGGCACCACCGCCACCACCGGCTTATGACCTGCAAAAATAACAATATTCTTCCAATATTGCTCCTGTTATCAATACAGATGATCATATATAGCTGATTCACGTTAAATTATTACCGTTTTTAACTGATTAGGCGTATATTTAACGAAAATATCGGATTTATGGAAACCACATCAGCCACGTATCAGGATCTGAAAGGTAACGTAAGAGGATTCCTTTGCGGCTATTTTCAGTCTGACAAAGCCTTCACATATCTTACCGGACATTCCGACTTGGGATGGACAAGAAAACAGATAGACAGAGACCAATTCAAAGACTGGTGCACGCTCTATTACGAAAGCTATGTAGAATCTGTCCTTGATATCAGGAGAACTGACAGCAACAAATCCAAAACCGGCGGCAGCCACATTTACAACAAGATTTCATATTTTGTAAACGACCTTTCCGTTCCGTTCAGGCTCAAAATGAACGAGTTTGCAGACAACACTGCTACATACACATTCATACTTAACAAAATACATATATTCAATTTTCCGTACAACTTCGTCCTGTTCGCAATTGAAGTCGAAGCACAAGACATCCCGCTTGACAGATCAAGCAAAATGCTGCTATCACTCAGAGAAGTATCAAGATACTCTGAATACAGGGAAAACAAAACAGCGGAAGCATATCTGAATGCAATAGAACCCCTGCTCGACATATACAGGTGCAGTAACGGCAGTGACGGATACAACGGTCTTGTCATGACAGGAGGAAAGTTCAAGCTGTTCCAGATCGTCACATGCAATGACTGCCTTGGAGATGATTTGTTGTTCGATCTCGGATTTCTGAACAGGATTGGCACGGCACACAATCCGTCAGACATAAACTGCCCATCAGAAAATTATTACAACTCGATCATCGCTGAAAACAGCATGTCCATATTCAACAACTGGAAAATTCTGGCTCTTTTTGATACTTTTACGGTACTCGGACAGGGCAATGGCTTCAGTGCAGACTGGTGGTCAGAAAACTACTTCAGAATGGTTTACATACATTCTCTTTTCCAGAAATTCCTGCTATTCGACCTCAACCAGAAATTCAGGACGCTGTCAAAGAGCAGTGAAATGAGACAGCTTACGGATGAAATGAAAGAAAAGGAAAAGTATTATGCCTTTCCCGCCATCTCATATAATTTTCTGCCCCAAATGATATATGAGAAGATAAACTTCGGCCTGGGAGTGGACAAGGAAAGGGAAGAATTGCACAAATATATCGAACAGGAAAACCTGAGGCAACGCGAAAGTTCAGACAGGAAATTATCCAAAGCCGTACTTTGTCTGACAATTTTTGCCATCTCTTCGGCAATATACGACCTTGTATCACTGATCAGAGACTGGGCGGGAATAGAAATTCCATCATGCGGACACAAGATCATTGTTTCTGCCGTTGTCCTGTTTTTCATTGCAATATTGTGTCTTGTTTATATAATCAACATCAGGAATAACAAATAATTATTATGGTTATCTGTCCTGCCGGCTCCATTTTCCATTGTCTCTCTCATTTTGAAATGATAGATGAGTCATCCATGCAACTCCTTCATGCAGAAGGATACAATGATACTCAGATCAATGCACAGCTTTCCATGCTCGGATCCAAATTCTTCTCTTCATTTGCCCGTTCTCCGATGGAAGCGATTCTCAAAGTATGCCCCGACATAAACGACATGCGTTTTCAGCCGGATTCTGACGGAAAAGTCCGTCTGTCATTCAAGTATGGACAAAACATTGGCACAAGTAATATCATAAGAATTGACGCCCTTTCCAGGGAGGAACTTTCATCATTCAGAACCGAAGAAAGAAACGGTCTGCTTGTAAACAAGGTCAAGACAGATAAAATTGTCCTGACAGACGAATGCCAGCTCGTCCTGTCCGCAAACAACGGCAACTACAGTGTAGTTACAATTTATCCGGGGGAAATGGCGCCTCCACTTCCAGGTTACGGGGAAAAGAACCCATTCTGGAATACCCACTGCTTTATCGAATGATTTGCCATCTGATTTCATTCGACAATACCTGGAGCAAGAATCTGCCTTCTGCTCAATATAATCCTGCACGATGAAGGTTCATAATCCATGACCCTGACCTTGATATAGTCATCCTTGAAGCGGTCTGTCCATTCAGCAATGTCACTACAGGAAACTTCTTCAACCGGAAGCATGCCATAGATATTCTCATTCACGCTCACCAGAACATAATTTTTTTCCTGCTGATACCTTATCACCCTTACGGTAATATCCTCCCCTGTTCCCTTGAATGGAAGCAGATTGTTTATTGCATCCGGATCAGCCTTGATAACACTCGCATTAAACATACAGAGAGTCGCATCCGTCTCATACACCAGGCACTTCACTTTCTGCCCCGGTACATATAATGTCTTCAGCGGGACTACATTCTGCCACCACGCCTCCTCCTTTGCTATTCGACCCGTCAGAATCCCATACTTCACAAAGACATATTTGTTTGTGACCCGGCTGACAATACATTCAAGTATCGTCCTGCCTGACGAAGCCAACCTTAATTCCGCCTCAAGTTCCGAGAGTTTCTCAAATATGACTTTTTCGCTGGCCCTGAGTCTGTAGTCTTGCAGCCCGATTACCGGAAGTTCTATATAATCTCCGGTATTTTCAAATTGCCGTGCTATTACGGACAATTGGCGCACTGCATCAGCGGCAGACAATATCCCGGGAACATTATTCTGATCCATAAGAAAAATTTTGTCATTACCGTCCACATAGCGTTTCAACTTGAAGCGCCTTATTTCCGGATGCTGCCCGGCTTGTTCTGATGCAGGCCCCGTCTCAGGACGAGGCTGACATGCCTTTATACTTGCAAATATGACAGATTGCCTGTCAATGACCTCTAAGACCTTGATTTTATGACTTGACCCTACCGGATACGGCCTTGTCCCCAACGGCTGAGGCTCCCAGCTCATGTCTCTATATCTGACAACCGCCGTCCATCTGTCAAACCTGACATAGCATGTACATTTTTCATCTTCGAGATACTGTGTTATGACAGCATCATATACGTTGCCGATTTCCGGAACGGGTCTTTCCTTGATTTCAGCATTATATTGCAACTTAAAAGACTGTGTTTCCTTATGCCATTCCGCAACGCAGTCATAAAACTGCTGGCCTACCTTGTATTTCGCACCAAGGTCACACCCTTGCCATTCACGTAGTTGCACAGTACTCAATGGAAGTACCACTCCTTTTTTCTCCAGGAAAATATAGTTACGGCCAATCCTGCAAACAGTAAACGGCAGCAAGGCATATTCTTCTGAATTTCCGAGCCATTCCATGACATCGTCTTCTCTTACCGTTTTCAAATCAGCGACCAATGCAGAATCTGTATCATCCTGCGCATTGGACACAAACACTTCAACCAAAGTTCCGTTCGGAAGATAGTCATGAATAATTTGACTTGAATCCAGACTGAACCAGGCTGCTTTATCAAACGGCAGCAAGGCTTCAACACCGGACTGACGCAAGATATACCCTTTTTTTGAGACGCCTGTCACTTTCATCTGATAATTTCCTGTCACGATGGAAGATGTCAAAAGCCGGTGCTGCTCTATCAGACACTTTCGATTCATTATTACGTCTGTCCCATCTACAGCAACAACCTTTGCCTTGAAGAGAGCTCCGGTAAAATGTTCACAGTTCAGGCTTTCCATTCCCCTGGTCCCCCAACTCCAGTCATCAAGCGGTATTCGGTATGTCCCGTGGAATCCTGCAGCACAAGGGTGGCATATTATACATTTTTCTTCCTGACAGAACGAATCGAATATCATGTCAAGCACCTTTCCCTCGATAGAACTGTCAGCTTCCCTCAAATATGTGTAATTTTCATTCACAAAAGCTCCTTCATCCAATGTCAAAGACAAGAATGACCCGGAACTGACATTCCGGATTCCCCGGCCGTCAACCAAGCCTATTTTACCGTCTTCGCTTCTGACAATCCAGTCTCGCTGCATCTGCGGTCTCTGCTGATATCTTAGCTGACCTATAATCCTGTAGGTCATTGGCCAGTTAGGGCATCTGTTGTCGAGTTGCCAGACATCATTTTCCACATGCACGGCCCAGGATGATCCCCCGGTAAATATACGGTCCAGCGCCCCGGCAAAACGAAGCGGAATATGAAGCTGCCTGTCTGATGACAAAGATACCTGCTGCCCCTGGATATCAAACACGACAGTTTTTCCTGTTACGGAAACCACCTTGCCATATATCCCGTCTTTTTGATTGGTTGCCGTACCTTCCGATTGTTTCTCTTCCGCATTATCTGCCAGTCTGCATACAAGTTCTCCTCCATTGAGAACTTCTCCCGTATATATGAGGTCATAAACCGGCTTTTCAGAAAGAGATTCAGCCGGAACCGTCAACACCACATCTCCATACAGGACTTTCGGCATTTTCCCGGTAATTCCACACTGCACCCTTACCTTTTCTTCCAAAAGAGCCTTGTAATTGAAATCTTCGACCACATGCCCGGATTTCACCCACATCCTTATCGGAGTCTCTTCGGAAGACACAGGAGATACAGCCATTGTGACTGGACCGCCGTATGTCTTCAATATCGAGCGCAAAAGAACAGACTCGTTCCTGTCCGTTTTCATCAGCATTATTCTGTTCTTTTTCGAGCAGCTCCATAGATTTTGCGTAAGTTCCTCCTTCAGCAATACCCTTGTATTGATGACCGGGGCATTGACGAGTTCCGGATGCGCAATGCACATTATAGAAGTTCGTTTCCTGTCAAATCCTATCATCATCACTTGAAGAGTATCTGTCCGGACACTGTCATCGGCAGTCAGGGATTTTTTCAATATTATACAAGGAAAATTCTGATAACGCGCCTGCAGCATGTCATCATTCAATTCCTTGATATTATCCGCATAGAACACCACACCTTCTACAAGTTCATTTTTCCTTATGGTTTCATCTATGAACTCTGACGGTATTACAGACACGCGGTCTCCGTCCATGCCGTCAATTCTGAATTTCAGTTTCATGAAGATGTTCTGCCGCATATACTCTGTCTCGGCTTCTGTCCTGCAGGTATACACGACAGGATATCCTCCTTCTGTAGTAAGGTAGACATTATTGTTGCGTACCAGACACAATTTAAGTTCAAGCGACTGTCCAATACTGGATTCAAGCGACTTTTTTTCTTCTTCAAGTGCCGATATTACGTTAAATACGACTTTGTTGTCTTTATCTAAATATACATCTGCCGGGACACGCATTTCCGGTGTATAAATCCATTGTCCGGCATATTCGGCCAATGCAGACGGCATATAAGACGTGGAGATGCGTCCGGCATACTCGTCTGAAGTAATATAATACACCTCAGCATTCTTTCTTCCACATATACTGGCAAGTACATGTCTCTCCAACATTCCCTGTCCGCGATTTATATCCCTGACCCGACCCTCTATGGTCTTTGAAAATCCACACAGTTTCAGACGGCTCTTTATTTCTTTCGTATCATTCTGTACCCGGAAATCCGTCAGGAACAATGCATCGAATCCAAGAGGCATGTATTTTACTATCTTGGGAATCAACGCCTCCAGTTCAGGATCCGGCTCCCATTGGCGATTTTTATAATTATACCTGTTCCTGAAAACACAATTTCTCCATAAGTTGTTGTCAAAACTGACAGTAACCACAATGGATTCCGTCGCATGCGATATGACTGTACCAGATTTTGACGAATACTCCGGAATATAGTCCGGGAGAATGGCTTCACATCGCACATGTGTTGCCTTGCCGTTCAATTGAATGTATTCATCTTCTTTTGCCGGCCATATCCATAATGACACGTTATTCCCGACTTTGGGACGTATGGAAAACAATTTCAGCTTTACAGTTGAATTATATTCGATATCATGATCCATAAGTCTTGCGACTTCGAATGATTCTTTATTTTCAGTTTCAATCCTGCAGATTTCCGATACAATCGGACACCATAAAGCTTTTCCGGACACTGTCACAAGATCCTTTCTGAGTATTGCCTGCTCCCTCCGTTTTTCCCTTTCCAGTTTCATCTCTGTTTCCCGCTTCCGGTTCAGCGAAATGACCTCAGTTATCTTGCAATAGACGAATGGTCCCAGCCGTACAGGCATAACTTTAAGTCTGTCTCCCGGTTCCAGCGCATTGACAATATTGAAATCTGCAATCGAGTTCCTAAGTACACTGTATTCAAAACTGTTATCAGTCTCTATATCCGGACGGATCAGTAGCCGTAGTCCTGTTTCAGTTACAGTTGCCTCTAATTCAACATTTTCACTTATCTGTCTTCTGATTTCATTTCTCTTTTTCAAAAGATCATCGACAATGGCCCCGAACTGTTCTTCTGCAGGATCAACATCCATTGCCAAACGGACGGCCTTGAACGTGACAGGCAGGGAGTAAGATTCTAAATTAATTCCGTCAGCTATATGCAAATCGTCCGGAACATAAGTATTTTCTGCCCCGAAACAAACGTTCCCTTTCCTATCCAACTTTATCAGGAAAAATGAATTTGTCTCCATATCGGCCAATGTTTATTTCTGTAAATCCTTAATTCTTCCCTTGAAATATTTCAGGAACTTTTCACCTTGCCCCTTTGCCTGGCAGAAATTATATTCCCTACTACCTGTATTGCCATTCTCAAGCCATTCCCTTATAAGGATATCAACTATGCTTCCGTGATATTTTTCCGGAGAAGACAAGTCTACAAGGCTGAGCACAGATGAAAAAGTAACGGAAACGGGATCAGGGATATTGGCATCAGTGAAAAACTGCAGTTTGTTCTGTCTGCGGTTCCTCCAAAGCTGCAGCATCGACTTGTCAAGAATCAAATATACCTTATTATGATCCATTCCTGTTATCCTCCCGGCCCATTCTACAGGCATTCGTCTCGGCATGATATCGGAATAATAAAATTTAGCCTTTTGAGGATATCCTGTTATCGGTAAAGCTATATAATCATTATTGTCAATCTTGGCATACGTCCCGATCACATAATCGACAGAGACATCCGGGAGAGGTTCTGCGGCTGTTTTTTCCGGAATATATCCGGACAGCGGCTCATAGTAACATACTTTTGCGTTCATCGTCAGTTCTTCACCACACTTGCATTCCGGGATATTCCCGTAGTGTCTTATTCCTGAGATGAAAAAACAATCCTTTGACTTGCCGCCCTTGCGTCTTAGTTTCCACATAAGGCCTTTGTAGGAATCAGGAACACAAACGTCCGTATTTCTGTTTTCCCTTATGTCAACCGATCCGACGACCTGTGCGGCCCATGTGCCGTCTGACGGCCTGATCCATTGCTTTTCCTCAAGAAAAAACGGGACAGCAATATAATGGATTCCCTTTTCAGCCCCCAGATACATACACTTCTCTATTTCCCCGGACATTGCGACAGTCTCCCTGGACAAAAGCTTAAGGGTAAGCGCCCCGTATTTTCTGACATCTTCGTTGATTTTTTTGCAATGATAGAATTTCATATACCCTTTTTCAGGAAAGCTGTCAACGGCAACCGGTACTTTGGAGTACTCGGATCCGTCATTTCGGACAGGATGCAGCCATATCAGCCGGCTCAGCGGATTGACCGGATATATGTCTATTCCTACAATACAGGCATCATTTCCATTGAATTGGCACGATGGGGATTCCTTTATATCGGCTACGTTTGCCTTGTCTGCAAGAAATGCTGCAGAAACACTGTCTTCAACACGAATGACCACATTGTTTCCCTCACAATACAGATACACGTACGGGATTGTCCTGCCTATCTTGTCAGAATTTATCCGTATGTTTCCGCTTTCCTTTCTTGGAATCCAGTCATCCAATACCAGTGACACATAAGCCACTTGGGACATAGGATGTTCTTCTTTCAGATCCTGGACATCCTGAACGGAAAACCATTGGTCAAAATTTCCCAGACGGCAGAATTTCCCCTCCGGCATCTCACTTACCGATTCTGCACAAACTATGTAGGTAGTATCGGACGGGTGCGAATACAAAGAATAGGATATTTGCCTTATTGAAGAACAGGATTTCGACACCTGCCTGAAAAGTCTGTCATTACTCCATACCGGCGGAGTTTTTATCCATTGTATCTGCCTTTTTTTCCAATCCAGGGCCAGACTGATCTGATAGCGGATAATACGTTGGTCATACAGCTGCAACGATATTTTATCCGGGATGCTTTCTATCGGTATTATGTCCAGATACGCAAGCAGATCTTCACGAAAACTTTCAACGCCAAGCCCTTCACTTATATTTTCCCAGAAAATATCCTTCAAGCCGTTTATGTCGTAGGCCTTGAATTTTATCAGATGTTCCAATATCATCCGATAACGACTTCTTTTGATACTGTTTTTCGTCGCAGAATGTAAAAGCATGGCCAATATCTTCAACGCCCCGGACTTGCTTCCCGAAGAGAACAGTTTTTCCTGGACTCCAGCGTTCGGAAGCCAACTGTTGCTTGTATCGTACCTGTCAGCAAGGGACAAAGAATCCATTGATGCTATCGCGACATTCTTCCAATGTACCAATATTTGACTGTCAACGATATTCTCCAGAGACGGCACAGTTGAAAGGATAAAATGCTCCAACTGGTCATCATTCATTTTTGACGACAGGATTTCATTTATATATCCGGATATGTCAGATACGGTATTTGATAATTTCAACGCTGTGGCTATGTCAAACTGCCGGATAAGTCTCTCGAGTAATGACACCGAATCTGTTGTGCTGTCAATGATTTTTCTTGCCAGCATATTGTCTTTCAAAGCATGGAATTCAAAGCACTTCATTGCTTCCGTATCATTCCTGTCATACAGCCATTCCTTAAGCCATCTGAAACTGAAAATAATATCCAGAAGCCTCGATGTCGACAATATTGCAGCAGTCTTGAATATGTTTTGTAAATATATACAATCTGAATGTATGTCATATTTTCCATAAAGAAGAAGCATGTTCGCCACATAAGACTCTACGATGAATTTTGGTCTGAGCCGATATAAAATACGGCTGTCGCGTCTGTCTATCTCCTTTTCAGAAGGTTCATAATACCCTATTGTAGATATGGCTGATGCCAGTTTTTCAAGATTTCCGGAAGGTGCCGGGAGTTCGGTATCAGAGATACACACATTTCCATCGTTGTCAAACGATATTCCTGTTTTTACATCCTTGGACCGGCGGCCGTCAGACATTGTTACCGTGACAAGTGTCCTGAGTGCAGATATCTCACCGGCTTTCTCCGGTTTAATTTCAGGAAGCAGCTCCATGATCTCAAACATTGTCCTTAACCTGTCATCCGAGCTCATAAAACTACATTCCTCTATTTCCCTGATACAGTCATCGTCCTTTCTTTCTGCCATCAATGACTTTATTTTGCTTCCCAGAGAAAGTATTTCATTGACATCGCTATAATACTGCCTTATGAATGGCTGCTCCAATATCAAATTACGTTCATTCACATCGAGAAGCCTGTTATCTTCGATGCTTTGGATCATCATCCTGTAAAGACGTGTACGGTTAATTGAATCAATCGTCAGATTAGGATTCGTCTCAAACAGATGAATCAGAAGAAGAAGTGACAACGGGTGCCTCATAATAGACAATCCGTCAGTCGCCATGCGGATCTTGTATTCCAGTGTTCTTGAATGGTCAACATTGTTCAATAGAATAGAATAGATTCGCATCAGATGTTTCGCCTGCTCCCTGTCAAACGGACATATTTCATAACATGTAAAACCTTCTCCAGACAAGGCATTCCAGACAGTATCAGCTTCATCCGGCTGAGTCGCAGCAATAACCCTACACTGTGGATAAGCATCAATGAACCTGATGATTCTGTCCAGATTTTTCAATCCGGATTCTATTGAATCTACGAAAAAAACAACCTCCCCCTCATTAAGAAGTCTGGTCAGCCGCATCATTCCGCACGCTTTTGTTTTAGGACTGATAGTCAGATTCTCCGCACCGAATACTTTTCTTGAAACCAATTCACCAGGCTGACATTCTTCATTGAATTCATCTGCTGTAAAATACAATGGAAGCAAATGCGGTATTCCTTCAAGTATCATTTTGAAAATAAGCACCGACTTTCCGCTTCCAGGGAGACCCGTCACCAAAATCCTTCCACTATTCCCGGAAAAGACCTCACTGCTTTTCTCTTTCTTTTCCTGGCCCCGGACCCTTATTCTTAACTCCGGCAAATTATTTTCAATTACTTCCGGTTTATTGTATAATACGGTTCCACGGAAAGATTCCTGCAACAGTTTCCGTACATATTCCTTTACACGTCGTGTGTATCCTATACTGATTGCTGATTTCCCTATTGAAATCCTCTCATCCTTTCCGAGTTCTTCTATCGTGTTTTCAAAGTCGGATTCATTGCATGAGCATGTCAGAAGTTCATCGTAAAATCGTTCAAGAATTACAAGGACAAATATGATGATATCAAAATGTACCGAACAGTAATATTTAATGAGCTGCTCATCAGATTCCGGAGCGGAAAACGACGTAACATTATGATGTGTCGAATCATTCCTGAAACGTTTTATTGTAAGGAACAAATCCCTTAAATTCCTGTCTCCAACAGGTATGAGATATTTTTTTTCATTACTGTCTGACTCTCTGAACGGCAATATAAAGAAGCTGTTGAATATCCAACGTCGCGCCTCGTTTTCTGATCCTCCAAGAATAGAAACCACATTCCTGCAGAATGCTTCGAGAGAATTGAGTGCGACATGGACTGTTTTTCTGTAATCGGAGACATGTGAAGAAATGGCATTCAATCGCTCATTATATCTAAACAAAACATCTATATCAGATTTTACCATTGGGGGCAAATCCAATTTTCGCCACAATGCAACAAGCTCCACCCCTGTATGTCTGCTGTTTCCGAACACATAACTGAAATCTTCGACAAAAAAGCGATTGTTCTTGTCCAAAAACAAGATATCCTCCATATTCCTGCCCTTTTTGCTGTGAGCGACCGGGACAGCCTTAAGATATTCCGCAAGACGATTCAGTAATTCCAAATATTCATTTACATGCTCGAAATTGGTCTTAAGTGTCATTTCAGTGGTTTTCTTCAATTAAACAATTACTCAGAAATAACATCGAATTGAATGGATTTCATAAGTAAATTAAGCACATGATACAAAGTTAAAATAAAAGCCTGGACGGCTCTTTGAATTTTATTAAAATTCGGTAATTTCATTAGAAAATTTAATTTGAGCGCATCTTTTTAGCCGGCGCGAAAGCAATAATCCGTGCATAAGGTCACTTCGTTAAGATTTTCATAAAACTTTCTGTGAATCAGATTGTGGTTATCTGATATATTAATTACTTTTACAAAGTATTCTGGAAATACACGCTGAACACCACATATTTACCGACCTATTTTCCAACACAACCACAATCATGCGTAACCTATTACTGTCAATGACATTTCTTCTGTGCTTCGGTGGCACTGTTGCACAAGCGCAATACACCACTGACGACAAACCGAAGTCCGCACTGAACGT
>CALVDP010000018.1 GCA_944326315.1 uncultured Bacteroidales bacterium | reverse complement strand
AAATCGCCATTCCAGCGGTCTGTAGCCTCGATTTTTCCTATATCTTGACCTGCAAAAGTGTCAAACTCCGGAATGTAAGGCTTTTTCGGACGGATTCCAAACTTTTTCATGTATAATCTCCCCCCCCCTCAGATTTTGTCAAATTCACCCGAAGACTCTGCCAGAACATGGCTTAAGATGCTCAGAGAAAGCGAATTTACGTCTGATCGTCGCACGAAGCGGAATTTTGCGTATGTTTGCATTATATCCGTTTAAGTCTGGAATTGAAATGAAGAAAAAAGATATCACCACGCACGTATCCGAACAGCAGTTCCTGGCCCTGCTGAGGGCGGGACTCTGGGGACAGCCGGTCGAGATGAGATATTTCCCGGAAAACGGGACTCCGGAATGGAAAGGAATCCTGTATCTGGGCAAGACACAGGCAGTACTGCCGCTCATTTATGACGGGATGCTCGGACTTCCGGCCGGAATGCAGCTGAAAGGGCCGGCGCTAATGAAACTCATAGCGTATGTGGACAAGATAGAGAAGCTGAATATGGAGCTGAATGACGCCGTGTCCGAAATATCGGCCAGGCTTTCAGCCGCAGGCATCAGGTCCGTCCTGCTGAAAGGCCAGGGTCTCGCCGCACTGTACCCCAACCCGCTAAGACGTCAATGCGGGGATATAGACCTCTATGTCGGAGAAGAAAATTACCGGAAAGCAGCGGAGATCATACGCGGATGGAGCGAAGTGCATGACGAAATGCCGGAAACGTCAAAGCACATAGGATTCGGATACAAAAACCTTGAAATTGAGTTGCACATGGGTGCATTCGAGATCCATGATACAAGGAATGCAAAGGAGTACAGAAGTTATGAGAAATCCGAGCTCGGAAAGGATGACGACAGGATATCATTCCCTGAGGCGGGAGGCCAGAATGTAGGTGTCACCGTACCCCCTGTCGACTTCAACATATTCTACGTATTTTACCATGGGTTCAACCACTTCATGGGAAGCGGGCTCGGACTCCGTCAGCTCTGCGACCTGGCCATACTGCTACACCATTACAACGGCAAATTCGACCCTGCGGAACTCGAAGCCAGACTGAAGAGTTTCAAACTAAACAGGGAGTGGCAACTGTTTGCCGGCATCCTTGTCAATTTCATAGGGCTGCCGGAGCAGGAAGCACCTCTTTTTGACAGCAGCTTCACCCCTCTGTCTCGCAAGCTGCTGGAAACCATCTTCAAAGACGGCAACTTCGGGCAACATAAGGATCTTCCTGACTTCTCCCGTATGCCGAAGCTACTGAGAAAAGCAGGAAATCTCGGAATTCACCATATATTGTTAGCCAGGCGCGCCAAGTTTTCCGGAAGGCAGACATTCATCTATTACGCAAGCATGTGGCGAAACGGGATGAAAAATATCGTCAGATAATGCCATTTTCACCGCTAAGGCGCAGCACCACCCCGTCCATCGGCGGTACAGATACCTCGACCGGAGTGTCCGGATTGACTTCCGGAGTCGGAGTCAGTTCAAGCCATTCGAACGCATGGGAAGGGATGCGGAGTTTCATCCTTGCATGCCTGGTGGAAAAATTGGCGACGATAAGCAATGTCTCGTCCTCGTGGTCCCGCAGGAAGGCAAAATGCCTGTCAATGTCAAACCCGTCGGAATTGGTATTGCAATAGCACAGATCGTACATCATACCTTTCCGGACAGCTTCATCCGACGCGGCAAACCTCACCATTGAAGAGAATTTTCTGAAGAAACTTTCGTAGCCAGCCACGTCCTCCGGCCAAGGACCGTCAGTCAGGTACAGTCCGGAATGTATCACCTTCTTCAAGGCACGCAGGGAAGCCAGACTCCACCAGTCGAATATGGTGGTACGCCCGTCGCGGCCGCTGAATCCTTCCTGGTCCATTCCGCGCTCCCCCATTTCTTCCCCGGCATAAATCATGAAAGGGGCTCTGTTCAGGTAAAGGGAGACTGTCAGTGCGGCTGCGGAATTCTCGGCTTTCTTCCCGAAGAAATCAGACGCGAATCTCTGCTCGTCATGATTTTCAAGGAAATTCAGCATATAAGGCTGGATATCACCGAGGAATTGCCAGTTCCTGGTGATGCCCCTGGTGGACTGCCACAGTTCTATAGGCATCCCATAGCTGCTGACATTGGCTTCCACGACAGTCCTGAGGGTGTCATACAGTCCGGACTTGTCATAAAGGTAGTCAAAGCCGACATCCCTGATATATTTCCTGTAAAGATCTTTCTTGTAGACTTCCGCAATGAATATCACATCTTTGTGCCGGGACTTGACCTCTGATATCAGCCACTGCATGAACTGCCAGGGAACGAGCTCCACCATATCGCACCGGAATCCGTCCACGCCCTTGTCTATCCAGAATTCAAGGACCGAAAGCATTTTGTTCCATGTTTCTGAATAAGAGTCGCAGTAGTTGATCTTGATCGTCTCGTACCAGTCATTCACCCCCGGTGCCGGAGTATATGAGTTACCGGTAGCCTTCGCCGGATTCTCCTCGAACGGTTCCAGCAGGAAAGAATAGTCGGCAAGGAACGTCTGATACTCACTTGGAGACATCTCGCCAGACTTTGCACGCGCCTTTTCCACAAGCCATGCAGGAACTATGCTGTAGCTCCGCTTGAAATCACCGGACCGGAGGGCTGCGCATTCATCCCTGAACTCCGGTGTGTCAGGAAGAGAGAGCGGCTGTCCTGGATAATAGAAAAAATCATTCTCCGGCTTCCAGTGGACACTCCTGTCATCATCTGCGCCGAGAGTCGTCCTTCCCGAAGCTCCAGGTATCATCCCGTAATCCCTGGCCACATGGTTCGGCACGAAATCCAGTATGACCTTCAGCCCGGCATCATGGGTGCGCCGGACAAGCTCAGCGAATTCATCCATCCTCCTGTCAGGATCCTGCGCCAGATATGGATTCACGTCAAAATAATCCTCTATCGCATACGGAGACCCTGCCTCACCTTTCACGAACTGGGGATTCGAAGGCCGGCATCCGTGCGACGCCGATTTGGTGGAATGTCTGATAATCCCCGTGTACCATATATGAGTACAGCCCAACCATCTGAAATACTCCAGCGTCGGGCTGTCTATATCTGACATTTTACCTGTCCCGTTGTCCTCAAGCGAGCCCCCGCACACAGGAGACTCGCAGCAATTGCCCCAGAGTCTGGGAAGAAGCTGATATATTATTGGCTTGTCCATGTATACAAATTCTAAGTTTGCGCAAATGTACATCTAAGCTTGTACAAATGTACAAATATACATGATTGCACTTTCCGAGCCAAACTAAATTTCGGATGATACAAAAAACTATTTATCTTTGCGCGCTAATTCAATATGACAATGATATCTGATTTTCTCGAACTTGGGCTTTCCACGGAACTGCTGAACGCAATTGCAGAACTCGGATTCGAAAAACCGACTCCCGTACAGTCCACCATAATACCAAGACTGCTCGTCGAAGACGGGGATATCGTATGCCTTGCACAGACCGGCACTGGCAAGACTGCCGCATTCGGACTTCCCACACTGGAATACCTCGACATCAACAATACCGCGACACAGGTGCTGATACTCTGTCCCACAAGGGAACTGTGCAGGCAGATATGCCAGGACCTCACCAATTATTCAAAATATCTCGAAGGAGTGAAAATTGTCCCGGTATACGGAGGTGCAGGGATACAGGGCCAGATCAAGGAGCTCGGCAGAGGAGCACATATCATTGTGGCCACCCCGGGCAGGCTGCTTGACCTGATTAAGCGCGATGCTGCAGACATCTCCGGCATCAGGACACTGATACTTGACGAAGCCGACGAGATGCTGAACATGGGCTTCAAGGACGAACTTGACGCCATCCTTTCGCAGGCGCCGGAAGGCAGACGCTCCCTGCTTTTCTCGGCAACACTGCCGAAAGAAGTGGAAAGAATCGCCATGAGCTACATGAAGAAGCCGGACATCGTGACAGTCGGTCAGAGGAATGCAGGCTCCGACAATGTCGAGCACTTTTATTACATGGTAAGGGAAGACGACAGGTATGCCGCCCTGAAGAGGATTGCGGACTACAACCCTGACATATACGCAATCGTGTTCTGCAAGACACGTGAGGAGACACAGAAGGTCGCCGACGCACTCCAGAAAGACGGATACGATGCAGATGCCCTTCACGGAGACCTGTCACAGGCACAGAGAGACCACGTCATGGGCAAATTCAAGCGCAGGGCGCTGCACATGCTCGTAGCCACAGACGTGGCAGCAAGAGGGATTGACGTAAATGACCTGACACATGTCATCAACTATAACCTTCCTCAGGAAATAGAACTTTACACTCACAGAAGCGGAAGGACAGGACGTGCGGACAAGAAAGGCGTGTCCATAGCCATCATCAACCAGAAGGAAAAGGGGAAGATCAGGCGTATCGAGGCTGTCATCAAGAAAGAGTTCACACGCCTGCCAGTGCCTGGAGCAAGGGAAATATGCGAAAGGCAGCTGTCGCATCTCATAAATGAGATAAACAACGTGGAGGTCAGGGATGACATATACACTTTCATGCCGACAATCAATGAAATGTGGGACAGCCTGCCCAAGGAAGAGCTTGTCAAGAAAATCCTTTCGTATGAATTCAACCGCTTCCTCGACTATTACAGGAAAGCCAAGGACCTGAATATCCCTGAAAAGGAAAAGAAAGAGAAAAAGGCGAAGGATGCCTCAGGGAACAAGAAGAATTCCGCCACAGAAAGTAATGAGACGGCAAGGAAGGACAAAAAGGCCAGGGACGGCAATCCCGGAGAATGCGAGAAGGGCTTCGTATGGCTGCGCATAAATCTCGGATACAAGAACAAGGTGATCCCGCGCGACATCATATCCATAATGAAAGCTTGCGGAATAGGCAAGAAATCTGTCGGCAAGATCGAGATCTTCAACGAATTCCTGTATGTGGCATTGAAAGACAGCGTGGCCGGCTACGCCCGTTCACAGCTTAACGGAGCCTCATACGACAGACGCCGGCTGAGTGCCTCAATCATAGAAAAATAGAAGAGGTCTACTCCGTCATTAGTCCATATTGTTCAGTCATTCGTCCATATTGTCATGAGGCATCGGGTCGATACGGTCATATTCCCGTGCATCACTGATGACAGTAACAAGGTATATCAGCACAAGGAGAAGCAGGATCACCAGGGCTACGATATCCAGGGCTGACAAGACACATGTCCAGCTTCCTGCCGTGACTGTGTGGGAGAACTCGCGTATCGGAGAGACGTATATGAGGACAGTATTCACTATTATCATGATAATACGGAACTCCGTAGGCCCCATCTTCGCATAGGTGAGGCAGAATTCCTTCTTGAGATGCGCGTTCACGCTCACATTGATCGTGAGAAGCAGGTACACCACAAGTATGGACATCGCTATCTCGAAATGGACAAGGCCGGAAAGTCCTGCCCCGACGAACATTATGACCTCGTTGATGGCGTCTACCGTATGGTCGAGATAATATCCGTAGACAGGTCTCTGCCTGTTCCTGACACGGGCCAGCGTCCCGTCAAGGGAATCCCCGTACCAGTTGATGACAAAACCGAGAGAACTGAGCCACAGATAAGATATGTCCCTGGTACCGGCCAGGACAAAACCTGCGGCAATGATGATCGCACCCAACGTGCCTATTACGGTCAGAATATCAGATGTCATCCAGCGCGGCTGCCTGTGTGCCAGCCATACAAGGACCTTCTTCTCCACTCCGTTCAATATTGACGTCTGTATCCTGACAGACTCTTCTCTCTTGCCCATAAAACAAAAATTTATCGAAATTACTAATAAATTGTTGAATTATACACGCTGTTCCGCAATAATTTTCTGAACTCGTCGGGATCACTGATTTCCGACTGCCTTTCGGGGGTGATGATATCCCCGCACACAAGGCGGACAGGCTTGCCCCTCTTGTTGAAGACTTCCGTGGGAAGACGCAGAAGGCGAATCCTCCAGTCAATGAGTCCGAGGCTGTAATAGAAGGCGGAATTCCTGTCGACAAACCTTACCGGCAGCACAGGGACATTAAGTTTCCTGATGAGCTGTATTATAGGCATCTGCCACTCCCTGTCTCGGACACACCTGTCTTTCAGACTCAGGTCCGATACGGCCCCGGAAGGGAAGATACCCAGAGGATGTCCGGCCCGCACATGCCTTATCGCTTCCTTGATGCCTGATATGCTGTCCTTGTCCGGAGCTGAATGGTCCTTGCCGGCAGGCGTGACAGTGATGAAACATGGGTCAAGGGCCCTGATTCTGGAAAGGAACTTGTTCACGATCAGCTTGTAGTCACCGCGTATATGTCCGAACAGATCCGCCAGCACAATACCGTCTATGCTGCCGTACGGATGATTGCTGACTGTAATGAACGGACCTTCCGGCAAATGCTGCAGCACCTCGCTGCTGTATACTGTATATGAGACGCCTATATCTTCCAGAATGGCATGTGCGAAATCAGGGCCGGAGAAGCGGCTGTTCCTGTCATACAGGTCATTGATCCTGTCTACGGACAAGGCCTTCATCAGATATCCGGCAATCCTTGCCCCGCACTTCCCGCGGAACAGAGGAGACGCCTGCTCGATTTCCTGCAAAGTCAACAACGGCATGATGTTTTTTTACACAAATTTAACTTTTTTCTTTTTGCGCGAAGATTTTCTTTTTCTGAAAGATATTTTTCTTTTTTCATGCATCAGGACCTGCCGGTACTATTGGAAGTATGGACGAAAAAAACTATAATTGTCAGGATATACCAAAGACATGCAGACATGTTGACCAGACTATATGAAAAAGACAACGATCCCAAGGTGCTCGGATCTGTCATAGACACGCTCAATGACGGAGGTATCATAATTTACCCCACTGACACCACGTATGCGATAGGATGTCACGCCCTGAAAGAGCGCGCCGTGGAGAAGATTTGCAAGATCAAAGGCACTGACCCGAAAAAGAACAACCTTGCCATAATATGTTATGACATGAGCACCATCAGCCATTATGCAAGACTGGACAATGCGACATTCAAGCTGATGAAGAAGAATCTGCCGGGCCCGTTCACTTTCATACTGGAAGGTTCGTCAAGACTTCCCAAGATATTCAGAAACAGGAAGGAGGTGGGTATCCGCATGCCGGACCATCCTGTCATCATGGAAATAGCGCGGCTGCTTGAGGCCCCGGTCATGACAGCATCACTGCCGGTAGACGATAGCGATGATCCGGGATATTCCACGGATCCGGGACTGATATACGAGAAATGGGGCAAGGCAGTAGACATGGTCATCGACGGAGGCCCGGGGAAGATAGGTTTCTCCACCATAGTGGACTGTACCGGACCGGACTACCGGATCATAAGGCAAGGTGACGGAGAGCTTGATGCAAGTCATATTTCCCGTACAATCGTATAATTTTTCTTTTTATTGCTGCATTTTCTTTTTCTGAAAGAATAATTTTCTTTTTCTTGTCTTCCATCCGGAGATACCTGCATAGATTTGCGGCAACCTCGCTGTATGGACTATCCCATATATGCCGGGGATGTGTCAAATCTAATTGTTCAGGTTTATGGGAATGAGAAATTTGAAGGATGTCTGCCGCCTTATTATCTTAATGGCAGTCTCGGCAGCGGCAATTATGGTACCGTCGGCATTTCAGGGATGTACTGTCTCCGACCTTGATACCGTCCGGCAGGACAACACGGCATCACGCGAGGACACGGACGGAGAGAAGGTCACGGTCCGGTTCCGGACTCTGGTGCCTTCGGAAGGCACACGGGCCCAGGAGACTGAAACAGAGAATATACTGGTGTCTGTCTACGACGACGGAGCTCTGATGGAGACTCTGTCCCTGGATGGGGACAGGACAGGCGAGATAGAGCTTGAATACGGCAAATTCTACAGATACTACGCATCTGCCAACATCACCATGGACAAGATCCCCTCTTCGGAAGATGACATGCTGAAGAACAGGATAAGCGTCTCCCCAAGTGAGCCTGCAGGAGGATTCCCGATGTCGGCATCAGGAGGCTTCACTGTCACCGGGGACGGCATCATCATAAACATCACTCTCCAGAGGCTGTATGCAAAAATCGGCTTAAGCGTGGATCTGTCAGATGTCCCCGACCTTGAGATCACGTCTGCCTGCATAAGGCAGGCCGCGACTTCCGTAATGCTGTTCGAATCATCGAAGGCAGTGTCTGTAGGAACAGGTGATGAAGCATCCGCAGCCGAAGTCAGGGCACTGAACGGAGGCTCGGAGATAGATTTCTACATTCCGGAAAACTGCCAGGGAGTGCTTCTGCCTGACAACACGTCATCCGGAGAGAAAATACCGGACAACATTCCGGGCAAGTCCGGGCTGTGCACATACATGGAAATCAAGGGAAAATTCTCCGGAGAAGACCTGCTCAACGGGGACATCACCTACCGCTTTTACCTCGGGGAGGATGCCACCTCGGACTTCAATGTGAAAAGGAACACGGACAGCAATATCAGGCTTGTCCCGTCCAAAGACGCCGTCACAGAGCCTTCCTGGCAGGTCGATGCGGATGTGTATGCCGTAGTCGGCTCCGTCATGGCCGGGAACAACGGCAACATCTATTGCCATACTTCCGGAAAAATCACGACTGTCAGGACAGACAATACCGTCAGTTGGGTCAAGATCATAAGAGGGAACGGGCTGTACGTGGCTGCAGGAAACAGCAGTTACGGGAAATATGCCAATATATGGATATCCAGTGACGGGCTCTCGTGGCAAGAAGCAATGTCGTCTTCGGCTTGTGCAATCACAGACATTGCATACGGCAACGGCAAATTTGTGGCCGTAACGGGAGAGAAAACCATTTTCATCTCGCAGGGAGGCAGTATATGGCAAAGCAGGTCAGTGAGCATGAATGCGGAGATTGTGGGATTCGGAGCAGGGAAATTCGTCGCGGCCACTGACTTGAATGCGCCATATTCGTCTGCCGACGGCATCACCTGGAAGAGATGTTCCGGAAATATCCTCTATGCATCCATGCTGGAATACGGCGACAATAAATTCACGGGAATCGGAGGAAGCGGCTGGGTCTCGCAGTCCGCTGACGGCAGTACGTGGACTACAAGCCGCTATTCATTTGATACCACGCCATACACCATCGATGACCTGGCCTACGGCAACGGAGTGTATGTCCTCGGGACGGAAAACGCAATATACTACAGCGCAGACGGGATATCATGGAAGAGCGCGGATTTATCTTCCTCCTGCTACAACAATGTTGTGGACTTCAAGGATGGCGTGTTCTGTGCCGCCAGCTACATGAACGGGGGTGGCACATGCATATCGACTTCTCTTGACGGGATTCACTGGACACAGATCTGGTCGGCAGCCACCATGCTCATGCCTGAAGAAATATGCATCCTGGACTGAAGACATCGCATGTTCTCCGGTCCAGGATGCTTTAAAGGATATGTCAGGTGAATCAGTACTGATCCCAGGACTTTATCTGTATATCATCAATACCCATGCTGCAGAATGCCCTGATGAAAGCAGTGGCCAGCCGGGCATTAGTGATCAGAGGGATATTGAAGTCTATTGCGGCACGCCTGATCTTGTATCCGTTCGCAAGTTCTACGCTCGTGAAATTCTTAGGAATGTTCACGACAAGGTCCACTTTCTTGTCCTGCAACATTTTGAGGGCAGACTCGAACTGAGAAGACAGTTCAGGATCCTCGCATTCGCTCGGCCAGAGGACACGCTCTGCCGCCACTTCGTTTTCAACCAGGTACTTGTACGTACCTGCCGTGGCATAGATTGTATAGCCGTGAGCGGCAAGCAGCCGGCAGGCATTCAGGAGATCAGCCTTCTGAAGTGCGTCACCGGAAGATACAAGGATGTTCTTCTCAGGTATCGTATAACCGACAGACAGGATGGACTTCAGCAGCGCCTCATTGAAATCGTCGCCGATACATCCCACCTCTCCTGTAGAGGCCATGTCCACGCCAAGCACAGGGTCTGCCTGATGAAGCCTTGAGAATGAGAACTGTGAAGCCTTGATACCCACATAATCCAAGTCAAAGGCGCTCTTGTGCGGTGCCGATGGCTTGAGACCGAGCATGACCTTCGTGGCAAGCTCTATAAGGTTTATCTTCAGTATCTTGGAGACGAACGGGAAACTTCTTGAAGCCCTCAGGTTGCATTCTATGACTTTGATCTCGTTCTCCTTGGCCAGGAACTGTATGTTGAACGGTCCGGATATCTCAAGAGCCGCCGCAATCTTCTTGGCGATCTTCTTGATCCTGCGGACTGTCTCTATATAGAGTTTCTGCGGAGGGAACTGTATCGTGGCATCACCTGAATGTACTCCAGCGAACTCGACATGCTCTGATATCGCATACGCTATGACCTCACCCTTGTCGGCCACCGCATCGAATTCGATTTCCTTGCATCTCTGCATGAATTCGCTTACCACCACAGGATGCTTCTGCGACACCTCGGCAGCCAGCGAAAGGAATCTGCGCAGCTCGTCTTCGTTGTAGCAGACATTCATGGCCGCACCGGAAAGCACGTAAGAAGGACGCACGAGCACTGGGTATCCGACCTTCGCGACAAAGCCATGCACGTCATCAAGCGTGGTAAGCTCCCGCCACTTAGGCTGGTCAATCCCGAGCGCGTCCACGATAGAGGAGAACTTGTGTCTGTCCTCAGCCTTGTCAATGCTTGTCGCAGATGTTCCAAGGATATTCACCCCGCTCCTGTCAAGCCTGAGGGCAAGATTGTTCGGTATCTGACCTCCTACAGACACCACCATGCCGTGCGGCTGCTCAAGCTCGTATATATCCATGACCCTCTCGTATGTCAGTTCATCGAAATACAGACGGTCGCTCATGTCATAGTCAGTGGATACGGTCTCCGGATTGTAGTTGATCATCACTCCCCTGTATCCTTCGTTCCTTATGGTCTGAAGCGCATTCACCGAACACCAGTCGAATTCAACGGAAGAGCCTATGCGGTATGCACCGGAGCCGAGGACTATCACGGACTTGTGGTCATGCAGGTAATTGACATCGTTGTAGCTGCCGTTGTAGGTAAGATAGAGGTAGTTGGTCGCTGCCGGGAACTCCGCGGCAAGGGTGTCTATCTGCTTGACACACGGTACGATGCCATGTTTCTTCCTGAATGAGCGGACAAGATTCTGCGCATCCTCATTGTCTATCTTGTCCTTGTAGAGGGCACGGCCTATCTGGAAGTCGGAGAAACCCTGCTTCTTGGCTGTCCGGAGAAGCTCCAATGGCATGGATTCGCAGTTGTCATACTGATGCATCTCATGGAATGTCTCCACAATATGCGCAAGCTTGTACAGGAACCACTTGTCTATCTTGGTGAGCGCATGGATCTGATCCACCGTATATCCTGCACGCATGGCTTTGGATATCACGAATATACGATTGTCGGTAGGTTCCTTCAGCGCCTCATCGATATCATCTACCTTAAGCTCCTTGTTCCCGACAAAGCCGTGTGCACCCTGTCCTATCATACGCAGGCCCTTCTGGATGGCCTCTTCAAAACTGCGTCCGATAGACATGACTTCACCGACACTTTTCATGCTGGAGCCGATCTTCCTTGATACACCGTGGAATTTGCTCAGGTCCCAGCGCGGTATCTTGCAGACAATATAGTCTATGGCCGGCTCGAAGAATGCCGGAGTGTTCCTGGTGACGGAATTCTTGAGGTCGAACAGCCCGTAGCCCAGTCCGAGCTTCGCAGCCACGAAAGCAAGAGGATATCCGGTAGCCTTCGAAGCAAGGGCCGAAGAGCGGCTGAGACGTGCATTAACCTCTATCACCCTATATTCCATGGAATTAGGGTCATACGCGAACTGCACATTACATTCTCCGACTATGCCCACATGGCGCACGATCTTGATGGCGAGCTCGCGGAGATATTCCACATCGTCATTGTCAAGTGTCTGGCACGGAGCCACAACGATACTCTCTCCTGTGTGGATACCGAGGGGATCGAAGTTCTCCATGTTGCAGACCGTGATACAGTTGTCATACCGGTCCCTGACTACCTCATATTCTATCTCCTTCCAGCCTTTCAGAGATTTCTCCACAAGCACCTGAGGTGAGAAGGAAAAGGCCTTCTCAGCCACGTCGAAAAGCTGGGTCTCGTCATCACAGAAGCCGGAGCCAAGTCCTCCCAAAGCGTATGCGGCGCGAAGAATCACCGGATAACCGAGCTCGCGGGCGGCATCCCTTGCCTGCTCTATGTTCTCGGTAGCATGGGACTTGATGGTCTTGACACCTATCTGGTCCAGTTTCTCGATGAACAGTTCCCTGTCTTCCGTATCGATAATGGCCTGCACAGGAGTTCCCAGCACCTTGACATGGTACTTGTCAAGCACGCCGGACTTGTAGAGCTGCACACCGCAGTTCAGGGCAGTCTGTCCTCCGAAAGCGAGCAAAATTCCCTGCGGGGCCTCCTTGCGGATGACTTTCTCCACAAAATACGGAGTCACTGGAAGGAAATAGATCTTGTCCGCAACCTTGTCGGATGTCTGGACAGTGGCGATGTTCGGATTGATCAGCACAGTCTCTATGCCTTCCTCCTTCATGGCTTTCAGGGCCTGCGAGCCGGAATAGTCGAACTCTCCTGCCTCACCTATCTTCAATGCTCCTGAACCGAGCAGCAATACTTTCTTTATATCGTTGTCAATCATTGTCTTGGTATTATATTTCTGTCTGGAGTATGATGATGTGTCAAAGTTTGCGGAGGAACTCGTCAAAGAGGAATTCCGTGTCTGTAGGGCCGCTGGATGCCTCCGGATGGAACTGTGACGAGAAGAAAGGCTTGCTCTTGTGCCTTATGCCTTCATTGGTGCCGTCGTTCATGTTCAGGAAATACGGCTCCCAGTCCGCACCAAGCGTGCTGTTGTCCACGGCATAACCATGATTCTGAGATGTCACGAAACATTTGTTCGAGCCTACCATGCGCACAGGCTGGTTGTGGCTTCTGTGTCCGTATTTGAGCTTATATGTAGAGGCTCCTGCCGCCCTGCTGAGAAGCTGGTTGCCCATGCATATCCCGAAAATCGGCTTGCCCTTCTTCATCGCTTCACGTATATGCTCCACTGTGATCTCGCAGAATTCAGGGTTGCCGGGACCGTTCGAGATGAACAGGCCGTCATATTCCATGTCATTGAAGTCATAGTCCCACGGCACGCGTATTATCTCCACGTCACGTTTCATGAAGCATCTGAGAATATTGTGCTTGACACCGCAGTCCACCAGGACTACCTTCTTGCTGCCGTGTCCGTAGTGTATGACCTCCTTGCAGCTGACCACGGCCACCTGGTTCTCCTTGTTGGGATCAGGTACAGGGAATTCCCGCTCCTGGCCTTCCGGTACAATGATGCCGAGCATCGAGCCGTTCTCCCTGAGCACCTTGGTCAGCTCACGGGTATCCACGCCGTAGATTCCCGGGACCTTGTGCTCTTCCAGCCACTGACCGAGACTCTTGACTGCCTTCCAGTGGCTGTAGTCTGCGGAATAGTCTGATACAATGAGGCCTCTCACGTAGATATCATCCGATTCCATATACCTGGATATGCCATTCTCGTCGAAACTTTCCTCAGGAACGCCGTAATTGCCCACTATCGGATATGTTATACATAGGATCTGGCCGGAATAGGACGGGTCCGTAAGGCTTTCTGTGTAGCCGACCATGGCAGTAGAGAAGACCACTTCACCATCGCAGGGACCGTTGTAGCCGAATGAATATCCTTGGAATTTCATTCCGTTCTCCAACTTGAGCGTAGCTCGAATCTTGTGCTCCATTACAAATATTTTTATGCTTAAACCGGGCGAAAATAATATTATTCTTCCTAAATCCCCAATTTATATGGAAGAATCTGTCCAAAAATTATCAACGGCCTCTCATGGCGGCTATCTCGGCAGCCGGATCAGGCGCATTGAACACGGCACTGCCGGCCACCAGGATATCGGCTCCGACAAGGCTCAGCTTCCCGGCATTTCTGTCAGAGACCCCGCCGTCCACCTCTATCAGACACTCCAGCCCCTGCCTTCTGATCTCGGTCTTGAGCGCTGAAATCCTCCCGTAGGTCTCCTCTATGAACTTCTGTCCGCCGAAACCGGCAAATACCGACATGACAAGAAGGAAATCGCATCCGGCAAGATACGGGAAAAGCCTTTCAACAGGAATGTCCGGATTGATCGCGATACCTGCCTTCATCCCGCACCCGTGTATCATGTCGAGCATGGCTTCCGGACTTTCCACCGCATTAAGATGGAAGCTGAGCATGTCTGCTCCGGCTGACGCGAAACGTTCCACATACTTCTCCGGGTGCACTATCATCAGATGGACATCTACAGTCCTGGATGCGACAGAAGTGATGGCCTCCACCACAGGGAAACCGAAGGATATGTTGGGAACAAAGACCCCGTCCATTATATCGAGATGGAAGAGGTCTGCGTTCCTGTTGACAAGCTGCACGCCGGCTTCCAGATGCAGGAAGTCGGCTGCAAGCATAGATACGGCTATCTGAGTCATAGCGTTGTCATTAATAATGGTGTCCCTGTCAGTGTGCATCATCCGCAGCCCTGCAGGGCCCGGTTAATATGAAGGTTACTGCCTTGCGCCGGCGTAGACGGAAATCACGTCGGACAGCAGGGCGACAAACTTGTCCAAAGATGCAAGGTCGAGCCTCTCCCCGGGAGCATGCACGCCCTTGATAGTCGGCCCGAAAGATATCATGTCAAGGTCAGGGAAAGTGTCGAGGAAGAGCCCACACTCCAGGCCGGCATGTATTGCCCTTACGACCGGCCAGGTGCCGAAAAGCCTGTGGTATGATTCCCTGCAGACTTCAAGCAGGCGAGAGTTCATGTCAGGCTTCCATCCCGGGTATTCAGACTCGTGCGTGACTTCCGCCCCGGCAAGCCTGAACGCAGCCTCTACCTTGAGTCCGGCCGCCCTCCGCTCCGAAGTGACAGAACTCCGCTGGCTCGTCCCCACACGGATTCCTCCGCCCTGAAGCATCTTCACTGATGCCAGATTGGTGGAAGTCTCCACCAGTCCTGCGATGTCCCGGCTCATCGCCAGTACACCGTGCGGCGCCGCAAACAATGCAGTCACCACATTACGTGCTGTATCCGGGCTGATCGCACGATATCCTGCGGCAGGCTCCTCCAGGAATCCCACCTCAGCGGTTATGTCCGGGTCTCCACCGGCATATTCCGCTTTAAGGTCACTGTTATAGGCAGCGACACTTTCCATCAGGGCACCTGCCATACTCTCAGGTACGGCTACCACAGCTTCAGCCTCGCGGGCGATTGCATTGCGCTTGTTCCCGCCATTGATGCTGCAGAGCGCAAGTTCCGGATGAGAATACAGGAAACGGGCGAGCAGCTGGACAGCATTGGCCCTTCCCTTGTCTATGTCATCTCCGCTGTGACCTCCTGCCCCGTTGCAGATACGGACCACCGCCATCCTGCTGTCTGTCGGCACCGGGACTTCTTCATAGCTGAAGACAGCCGTGGTGTCCAGGCCGCCGGCACATCCGACGAAGAGCTCCCCCTCATCTTCGGAATCGAGATTGACAAGCACCTTTCCGGTGATGAATCCCGGTTTCAGAGCCTTGGCACCGTCAAGGCCTGTCTCCTCCGAGACAGTAAAAAGACACTCTATCCTGCCGGAAGGCATGCTGTCGGTAAGGACGGCAAGCTGGGCAGCCATCCCTATGCCGCAATCAGCGCCGAGAGTAGTGTCCCTGGCTATCATCCAGCCATCCTCGATGACATACCTGATCGGATCACGCGCAAAGTCATGGTTGACACCGGAATTCTTCTCGCACACCATGTCGGAATGGCTCTGGAGCACTATTGTCGGGACATCCTCATATCCCTTGGATGCAGGCTTCTCTATTACGACATTACCCGCAGAGTCTGTCCGGCACGTGAGGGAATGCTCCCGTGCAAACTGCTGCAGGTAAGCTACAATCTGCTCTTCATGACCCGATTCCCGCGGAATTTCAGTTATTTCCCGGAACAGGTCCAGCACTTTCTTGGAATCCATATCAATATCGTTAGCCCCGGACTGGCGCAAGCATCTTCTCTATGTCAGTCACATACTGTCTGAATGTCTTGTCGATGCTCATGAAATCCTGGACAGTCGAACACGCATGGAGGACTGTCGAATGATCCTTTCCTCCGAGTTCGGAGCCTATCGTCGACAAAGAACATTTCAGGAGCTTCCTGCTCATATACATGGCTATCTGCCTTGCCTGCACAATCTGGCGTTTTCTCGATTTTGAAAGAAGACTGTCTACGGAGATATTGAAATACTGGCACACTGCCTTCTGCACCTTCTCCATGGTAATGTCATTCTTCTGCTCTCCGACAAGCTTGGTCGTAATCCTCTCCGCAAGATCAACGGTTATCGCCCTGTGGTCGAAGGTCGCATTGGCAATCAGGGATATCAGGGCACCTTCAAGCTCTCTGAAATTGGAAGTGATCCTGCTCGCGAGGAACAGCAGCACTTCATCATCCAGCTTCACACCCTCTCTGAAACTGCGGGACTTCAGCATGGAAAGCCTCGTGGCGAAGTCCGGCCTCTGCAACTCCACTGACAGACCCCACTTCAGCCTGGAAAGAAGTCTCTCCTCGAAATTCTGCAGATCCACCGGAGCCCTGTCAGAGGTAAATATAAGCTGCTTGCCTGCCTGATGCAGATGATTGAATATCTGGAAGAAGGCGTTCTGCGTACCCGGTGAGGACATATCCTGTATGTCATCGACAATCAGGACATCCATCTTCATATAGAATGCCAGGAAGTCCGTAAGGTTGTTCTTCACTGACACTGCGTTCATATACTGCGCCTTGAACCTGTTCGCCGGCACATACAACACCACGAGTTCCGGATATTTCTCCTTGATGGCTATGCCTATGGCCTGCGCAAGATGCGTCTTGCCAAGCCCCGGCCCGCCGAAAAGGAAAAGAGGATTGAACGCTGTCTTCCCCGGATGCATTGCGATACTCTCCCCTGCCGTTATACCCATCTTGTTGCACTCTCCCGCAACAAGATTCCCGAAGCAGTAGTTCGGATTCAACTGGGGATTCACCGTAATGGACCGAAGCCCTGGTATCACGAAAGGATTCGGACTGCCTGCCTGACGGAATCCGGGCACGTTTATCGGCCTGTTCTGCGGAGCGTTGCAGTGCGCTGCAGGATATTCCATCGGCGGCTGGACATGCACCGGAGCGACACGGTAGACAAGCTTGGCATCCGCCCCGATCTCCTTCTTCAATGTCTTCTTAAGGACATCAAGATAATACTCCTCAAGATACTCCCTGAAAAATTCCGAAGGCACGCTTACCGTAAGAATCCCGTCATGGAACGACTCCGGGACGATAGGCTTGAACCAAGTCTCGAAAGCCCTCTGGTTCACTATCTGCTCAATCATCTTCAGACAGCGGCTCCATATCAATATATGAGTATCTTGTGACATTTATGTTATCTCGGATTTATCAAAAACCAATAAAAATTCGGGAATACGTCCGGACACTTCATCTTTCCGAATGCGAACACAAAGATGAGGAAAAAAAAGTTAGAAAATTTTTCATTTCCTATTGTTTATTATCTTTTTTTTACATCTAAACGTTTGCATTTTCCGGACACGGGTCCATTATAATTTATTGATAATCAAATAAATACAATTTAACAATTTGTTAACGGCATTGAACTGCACGATTTTATGTATTTAGAATAATTCTAAATTAAAATCAGGCGGTGCAATCACGGCGGGACATCATCAGAACACTGAAATCCTGATATATTTCTTCGGATTTTCCTCTATTTTCCTGACAAGTCCCGAAATATCGGAAATCAGAGAATCGAGGGAATTGTAGACAGAATCTTCATTGATGAGCCTGCCGACAGTGCCTTCCGACCCCTGCAGCTTCAGAGCGAGAGAATCAAGGCTGCGAACAAGGCCGGCAATATCGGCGGCTTCGAGCCCGGAGCTTACCCCACGGATATCCGTCATGGCAGAATCCGCTTTCTCGGCCACGGCATTGAGCTTCCCGGAAAGTTCCTTCAGGTCGGCCAGGAATCTGTCCACATCCTCTGACCTGCCGGCAAATGTCCCTGCTATTTTCTCCACTTCATCCACAGTCCTGTCCAGATTCACCATTATGCTTCTCAGTGAAGCCCTGTTTTCTTCCGAAAGCGTAAGATTCAGATTGGTAAGGGCACTGTCAAGGTTGTCGAGGACATCAGACCCCTTGCTGATGAGAGGCTCGATGCCTGCAGCTATGGACGAAAGCATGTCGGGAGAGACCGATGAGGCAAGGCAAGCACCGTCCTCCGCCATGGCTGAGGAAGTACCAAGGTCTATCCTTATCGCCTTTCCGCCCATCAGGTCAGCGCTGTATATTGTCATCCTGGAATCTTCCGGAACCGGAAAATCCTTCGACACTGAACATGTCACGTCGAAGGCGGACTTCTCCTTGTTGTATGTGACCTCGGCCACAGTCCCGGCCTTGTACCCCTTAATATATACAGGTGAAGACGGAAGCAGTCCCTGCACATCGCCATAGGTGGAGACCAGTTCGTACTCCTTGTTGAACAGGTCCTTGCCACGGAGGAAATTGATTACGAAAAAAGTGGCCACGAGCACGACGGTCGCGAGAATTCCTATTTTAAGTTCCTTTTTCATATCTGACAATTTTTCGGGTCATTTCAGAGCCGACACCTTGCCTTCGCTTATCCTGACAGGGAAAGACCCCGGGAATTCCTTCCTTATACGCCTGGCAAGCTTGCGGGCATCCTCCGCCGACCTTTCGGTAATGACATACTTGAACACGTTGCCGGACTTGACAGCCACGGCACTGTATCCCTTCAGGGCAGGATCATCGGCTGCAATTTTCTTTCCAATCGCGAATATCTGGACCCCGTACCCGTCCTGGACAGGCTGCACAATCGTGCTCCTGGAGACAGGTTCCGCCGCAGCGGAAGGAGGTGCGGACGAATAGTCAAGACTGGCATCATACTTGGCCTTGAAGGACTTGAATGCATCGAAGAGCCTCTGCGCGATTTCAGTCCTCTCGGCTGCGGAACTCAATATCTTCAGGTCAGACTGATTGGAAATGAAGCCGACTTCCACCAGAGCCGCCGGCATCGTAGTCTTCCACAGCACCAGGAAAGGATCCTGTGATATGCCCCTGCTGTATCCGACCGGGCCTTTCCTCATCTGTTTTTCCGCCTCGGCAGCGAACGACAGACTCTGCTCGTAGAAAGCGTTCTGCATGAGGTTGAAAAAGATGAAAGATTCCGGATCATTAGGATCAAATCCTTGATAATTGGTGGAATAGTCATCTTCAAGCAGGATTACGGAATTTTCCCTGCGGCAGACGTCCATATTGGATGAAAAGCGGTCGTTACCGAGAATATGTACGGAAAAACCGTGCGGCTGCGCGAGAGAAGAGGCATTTGTATGGATGGAAATGAACAGATTGGCATTATTTCGGTTGGCAATGTCGGCCCTTGTGTTCAGATGGATGAAGACGTCCGTCGACCTGGTATAGATGACCTTGACATCCGGATATGCCGCGGATATCTTTGCGCCGAGCTTCCGTGCTATGTCGAGATTTATGTTCTTCTCCTGCACACGTCCGTCCTTGCTCACACATCCCGGATCATGTCCGCCATGACCGGCATCGATGACTACAGTCTTGAGCCCGAGCCCGTCATCTCCGGATGCAGGCAAGGCTGGTGCAAATGCCGCAACAGCCAGTAAGGACAGGAAAATGAATTTGGACAGATGCAGCGAAGTATTCATTACGTTTGGTAAAATTTGAAAATAGTTATAACTTTGCAGTTTGCAAAAATATGAAATTTTTGCTGAATATAGAGATATTTGATGTCACAATATAACTCAGGGCCATTGAACAGGAAACGGGACAAGCTGTTTTTCGCGGTAATACTGCTGCTTATAATCAGTTCGGTCACTGTTTCGTCACAGGATGACAGGAGGTCGAGGCGGAACCGTCAGAGAGCCGAACGGATAGAGGCCAGGACGGATTCCCTGCCTGCGGTAAGCGATTCCATGCAGGCGGTCCTGGATTCCACGGCCAGGGCGGATTCAGCAGCCCGCAGGGACTCCCTGGACATGCTCGGGAAAAGCTCCCTCGACATGCCGGCATTCACCACAGCCCGCGACTCCATCATTGAAGACTTCACTGACGGGAAGAGGATGATATATTATTATGGTGAAGTGACTGTCAAATACGGTGACATGGAGCTGACGGCAGACTACATGGAATATGACCTCCAGACCAAGACTGTCTTTGCAAGGGGTACAAAGGATTCCACAGGTGTCATCACAGGAATGCCGACAATGACACAGGCCGGCAAGACTTATACAATGGAGGAGCTGCGCTACAATTTCGACTCGGGCAAGGCGCGCATAACCAACATGGTGACCCAGGAGCAGGAAGGCATCCTGCACGGAAAGAACATCAAGATGATGCCGGACAAGTCCATAAACATAACAAACGGCAAATATACGGTCTGTGATGCGGAACATCCGCACTACTACCTGCATCTGACTGCAGCTAAGGTGATGACCAAGCCTTCGCAGAAGACGGTCTTCGGTCCTGCATATCCGGTCATTGAGGATGTGCCGCTGTTCCCTGTCATTCTGCCGTTCGGTTTCATTCCCAAGAGACCGGACAGGGCTACCGGACTTCTGATGCCTACATTCGGAGAGGAGGCGGCCAGGGGTTTCTACCTGAGGGACGCGGGAATGTATTTCGTGATAGGAGACTATTTCGACATTTCCCTGACAGGAGACCTGTACACCCTCGGTTCGTGGAGCGCACAGGTGGACTCGAGGTACAAGGTCAACTACAAGTGCTCCGGAAATTTCTCGATAACATACTCCAATGACCAGACAGGAGAGCGCGGAAGCTCCGATTTTACCCAGATGAGGAACTTCGGCGTCAAATGGAGCCATTCCCAGGATTCCAAGGCAAGGCCGGGGACATCGTTCAGCGCTTCGGTGAACTTCTCCAGCCCTTCCAACAGCCGATACAATTCCACATCCATTGACGAGGCATTGCAGAACCGGATATCCTCATCCATCTCCTATTCCAAGAACTGGAACGGCAAATTCAACCTCTCGATCAATGCGCTCCACAACCAGAACTCGATAGACAGTTCCTATTCCTTCACTCTGCCTAACCTCACGTTCTCGGTGAGCAGGTTCTACCCTTTCAAAAGGAAGAACAGGGTAGGAAAGGAAAGGTTCTATGAGCAGTTCTCGCTCGGATACAGCACCACGCTCCAGAACAAGATCAATTTCAAGGCATCGGAATTCAACCAGCCCGGCTTCCTGGACAAGTTCCAGAACGGCATGCAGCATACTTTCCAGATAGGACTGCCGAATTTCACCCTTTTCAAGTATATCAACTTCACGCCGAGCATAAGCTACGGCATGAACTGGTTCTTCAGGTCCACTGAACAGGTCTACAATCCCGACACGGACCAGGTGGAAGAAATAGAGGGAAAGCAGTTCGGCACATTCGGCGCCACGCACACGTATTCAGGAAGCCTGTCCGCGAGCACAAGGCTCTACGGTATGTTCAACTTCGGCAAGCACAGGAAAATACAGGCCATCAGGCATGTGATCACTCCTTCCCTGTCGTTTTCATTCAGCCCGGAGAAAGGCAAGTATTTCAACGGCTGGCGGACTTTGAACTACACGGACAGGAACGGCGAGCAGCATAGCCTGGACTACAACATATACGCCGGCCAGCTGTATTCGCCGCCGTCAAAGGGAAAGACAGCATCCATGAACCTATCGATAGGCAACAATCTGGAAGCCAAGGTCAGGGATCTCAGGGATACCACCGGCAAAGGTGAGAAAAAGATCAAGCTGATAGACCAGCTGACGCTGAACACCGGATACAATTTCCTCGCAGATTCCCTGAACATGAGTAATATAGGCATATCCATGTCTACATCCGTATTCGGCAAGGTGGGTATCAGCGGAAACCTCAATTTCGACCCTTATGCCGTGGACGAGAACGGACGGAAATACAACAAGTTCAATGTCCAGACAGAAGGTTGGGCCAAGCCTCTCAGGCTTACAAACGCATCAGCATCCATATCCTATTCCCTGTCCGGGGAAGGCAAGATAAACGGCAATGACGGAAGTGCACAGGCCGGAGGCAACCCGGCATCATACTATACGAGGATATATTACCACCCGGTGACCGGAGAATACATCCCGGGAGGATGGCTATACTATATGAATCCTGACGTACCATGGTCCGTAAACTTCAACTATTCATATAGTTACAGCCGGTCATACCAGAGGTCGAACGACCAGCTCATCACGAACCACAGGCACACCCAGACACTCGGAGTGTCAGGAAACGTGAAGCTTACGCCGGCACTGTCCCTGCAGTTGAGCACCAACTTCGACATAATGGCATTCAAGATGACAACCACACAGCTGAGCGCCACGTATGACCTCCACTGTTTCAACATTACATTCTCATGGATCCCGAGCGGTCAGTGGGAATCCTGGTCATTCAAGATTGCCGCGAATGCGGCAGCGCTGTCAGACCTGCTCAGATTCAAGAAAAGCACAAGTTATTGGGATAATTAATAGGATAATCAAAATTATATATTATATTTGCCAAATCTTTGAAAAAACTTCTCAGAACAGAGAAGCGGCCATATTTTCAGGCTGCTTCCCAATCATCCCGACATATAATATTTTGAATACGGTTTTTCATTGACTATTAATTATAATATGCACAATATTTTTGATTTGAATGAAATGGATGTCGAGCAGATCCGCTCAATCGCGAAGGATCTCGGCATTCATGTAAGTAAAAAGATGGAGAAAAAAGATATAGCATATCTTATCCTGGACAAGGAAGCTGCCATCAACGCGCAGAGTGCACCGGAAAAGCCTAAGCGCGGAAGACCGAAAAAGCAGAAGACACTGGCGGCCGATGCGCCTCAGGAGCAGAAAGGGATACAGAATGACGGAGCTGCCGACACGCAGGCCCCGGCTGAAAAGAAGACAAGGGGCAGGAAGCCGGCCAAAAAGACAGAAGAGGCCGCACAGGCAGGTGTGACAGCATCCGAGACCCCGAAAGAAAGCCAGGAGGGGCAGGAGAAGAAGAAACGTGGAAGAAAGGCTTCAGACAAGACGGTCAAGGCACAGGCCAATGCAGCCCGCAGCGGCAGTCAGGCAGACAGCCAGAAACCTGCACAGGCGGAAGCCACACCGTCAGAAGCGGAAACCGCTGAAAATGCCACACGCACTCCGCAGTCTCAGAACCAGACGCTGCCTCAGAATCAGGATTTGCGCCAGGACAGACGGAAAAGGACACGTATACAGCGTCCGGCAAACGCGGATGCCGCAGAACCGGTCATGACGGAGAATATACAGCAGACTGCACAGGCAGCGGCACAGCTTCCTGCAGTGGTGCCAGACACATACCACCAGCAGAACAGGTTCCCGGAAAAGAGGAACGACGAGCAGTACCAGCCTCAATATCAGCAGAACGAGCAGCGCCAGCAGTATGGTGCAGCCACACAGCAGAGGCCGCAGTACCATCAGAAAATCGAATTCGACGGTGTAGTGGAAGCTACGGGAGTACTTGAAATAATGCCTGACGGATATGGTTTCCTGCGTTCTTCCGACTACAATTACCTCAACTCTCCGGATGACATATATGTGTCAGTGGGACAGATCAAGAGCAACGCACTGAAGACAGGCGATACGGTCACCGGTGAAATAAGACCGCCGAGAGAGGGTGACAAATATTTCCCTCTTGTCAAGATCAAGTATGTCAACGGACGCACTCCGGAATTCATCAGGGACAGGATACCGTTCGATTTCCTCACCCCGCTTTTCCCTAACGAGAAATTCAACCTGCTCGGTAAAGGGCACAACGACCTGTCATGCAGGATAGTGGATATGTTCACTCCTATCGGCAAGGGGCAGAGGGGACTTATCGTAGCCCAGCCTAAGACAGGTAAGACCATGCTGCTCAAATCTATCGCCAATGCCATTGCAGACAACCATCCTGAAGTGTACATGATTGTGCTCCTGATTGACGAAAGGCCTGAGGAAGTGACAGACATGGCCCGCAGCGTCAAGGCGGAAGTTGTGGCCTCCACTTTCGACGAGCCGGCGGAGAAACATGTGAAAGTGGCCAACATGGTGCTGGAGAAAGCCAAGAGGCTCGTGGAATGCGGTCATGACGTGGTAATATTCCTTGATTCCATCACGAGGCTCGCACGTGCGTACAACACCGTGCAGCCGGCTTCTGGAAAGGTACTTTCAGGTGGTGTGGACGCCAATGCGCTGCACAAGCCGAAAAGGTTTTTCGGTGCGGCAAGGAATATCGAGAACGGAGGGTCACTTACAATTCTTGCCACCGCACTTACCGACACAGGCTCCAAAATGGACGATGTCATCTTCGAAGAATTCAAGGGGACCGGCAACATGGAGCTCCAGCTTGACAGGAAGCTTGCCAACAAGCGCATTTTCCCTGCCGTAGATGTCACGCTGAGCAGCACACGGCGCGACGACCTGCTCTACACACAGGAGCAGAGCAACAGGATATGGATACTACGCAACTATCTCGCCGACATGAATTCAGTCGAAGCTATGGAATTCCTCAAGGGACGCCTCGAAAGCACAGTGTCCAATGAAGAATTTTTCGCGACAATGAATGGAGACAAGATTTAGCCGATATACACGACATTACAAGCCTCTTATCAATCTCGGGCTGCCCATCATCATCGGGCAGCTCGGGATAATTCTTGTAAGCTTTGCCGACACGATCATGGTGGGGCATTACAGCACGCAAGACCTTGCGGCGGCAAGTTTCGTGAACAATGTCTTCAATCTTGTCATCATATTCTCTACCGGATTTTCCTACGGACTCACGCCTGTCATAGGTAAACTTGCCGGGCAGTCCAGGGAGGGAGAGATCGGCAAGGTCCTGAAGAACAGCCTTGCGGCCAATTCCCTCGTAGCCTGTCTGCTTGTCATTGTAATGACTGCCGTGTATTTCAATGTGCACAGACTCGGACAGCCGGAGGAACTTCTGCCGCTGATACGGCCGTATTTCATCATTCTGCTTGTCTCGCTTCTTCCCATACTCCTGTTCAACGCATTCAAGCAGTTCGCCGACGGGATTACGGACACCATGACCCCGATGTGGATACTTATTGCAGGCAATATCGTGAATATTTTCGGAAACTGGTGTCTTATATTCGGAAAGCTCGGATGCCCGGAACTCGGACTTCTCGGGGCCGGCATATCCACATTGTTTTCGAGGATACTCACTCTTGCGATCTTCGCAGGCATCTTTTTCTTTTCCTCCCGATACGCAGCCTACAGGAAAGGATTCAGGGAGAACAGGCTCAACAAGGCGGACTTCAGGACACTCAACAGGCTCGGCTGGCCTGTCGGGCTTCAGATGGGAATGGAGACCGGCTCTTTCAGTCTCGCCACCATCATGGTGGGGTGGCTCGGCACACTCCCTCTCGCCGCTCATCAGGTGATGCTTACCGCCGGTCAGCTCGGCTTCATGCTCTATTACGGGATGGCGGCGGCCATAGCGGTACGGGTGAGCCACTTCCTGGGGCAGGGAGACCTTCGGAACGTAAGGAATTCAGCTGCGGCCGGATTCCAGCTTATACTCATGATGGCCGCGGCCGTATCTGTCCTTATATTGTCTTTCAGGGAAAAGCTCGGTATGATGTTTTCTGGCAACGCCGAAGTGGCGGCACTTGTAGCCCAGCTTGTCATCCCGTTCATCGTATATCAGTTCGGGGACGGGCTGCAATGCGCATATTCCAATGCCCTGCGAGGAATTTCCGATGTCAAGCCTGTCGTGCTTATCGCATTCATCGCGTACTTCGTGATTTCGCTTCCCACCGGATATGTTTTCGGTTTCGTGCTCGGGTGGGGGCTTCCAGGGATATGGATGTCATTCCCTCTCGGACTTACAAGTGCCGGTCTGATGTTCCTCGGCCACTTCCACAAAAGGATAAGATCAATGGATCAGAGTGGCAGATGATCCCGTTTCTGGCAATTTATACCGCCTGGCCTGATATCTGCATAAAAAAAATGAGAATCGACACTCACGTGCAGACCCTCATACTAACCACATAATTAATAACACTAAAACTAATAACCAACATGCTGTAAGTGTCTTGGATCACACTTGACCAGCACGACTCAAAATTATACAACATCCGTGCCAAAAATCCTTTTTCATCGCTAAAAATCTTTAAAAATCGAAAAAAACGCCACAAGAAAAAGAAAAAACATCAGAATGTCATAAGACGTGTCATGAAAATCGCCCGAAAGCAGATCCATTGTTACGCTGACAATACATTCACTACAATCTTTTTCACCATGGCCTTGAGTTCATCGAGAAATGCAGCCGCCTGATAAGAGCCGCTCTCGATCATTCTCAATTTCTTTTCCCACATGCCTGTCAGTTCCGCACTCTTGAGCAGCTCCTCCCGTATAGTACCTATGAGGTCCTTGCCGGTCTGTGTCGGATACAGGCTTTTGCGCTCTTTCCTGATATAATTCCTCTTATAAAGAGTCTCTATGATTGCCGCGCGGGTGGAAGGACGGCCTATCCCGTTCTCTTTCAAGGCATCCCGCAGTTCCTCATTGTCTACAGTCTTCCCGGCGGTCTCCATCGCCCTCAAGAGGGTGGCTTCCGTGTAGGGCTTCGGTGGCGTGGTCCAGGTCTCCTTCAGCTTCGGTGTGTGGGGACCGCTCTCCCCTGTCCTGAATTCCGGAAGATCGGCATTCCCCTCCTCCTTTTCATCCGTAGATTCGCTGTCCTGAGGCATCTGTCCAGGCTGAGGGCCTGTCACGACACGCCATCCCGGCTCTGTGATTCTCTTGCCCGTAGCCTTGAACGCCACATTCCCGGCATTGCCGGTGACAGTCGTGGTGGATATCTTGCAGTCCGGATAGAATGCTGCGATAAAACGCCTCGACACAAGGTCATAGACTTTCTGCTCGTCGGCTGTAAGTCCGGCGGAAGTGAAACCCGTAGGTATGATTGCATGGTGGTCCGTGACCTTCGAATTGTCGAACACCTTCTTGCTTTTCGGCAGCGGCCCGTTCAGCAGAGGGGCTGTCAGATCCCTGTATGCCGTCATTCCGGAGAGGATGCCTGGGACCTTGGGATAGATGTCGTCACTCAGGAAAGTCGTATCCACCCTCGGGTAGGTCGTGAACTTCTTCTCGTAGAGAGACTGGATCAGCTTCAGCGTTTCGTCCGCGCTGAAAGAGAACTTCTTGTTGCACTCCACCTGCAGTGATGTCAGGTCAAAGAGTCTCGGAGGAGCCTCCTTCCCCTTTTTCTCCGATACCCCGGTGACGGTAAAGTCCGTGCCGGATACTTCCGCCAGCAGCTTCTCGCCGTCTTCCTTATTCACGAACCTTCCGGATGCCGCGGAAAACGTCACTCCACGGTACACTGTCTTAAGCTCCCAGTACTGGGATGGGACGAAATTGTCAATTTCCTCCTGGCGGTTCACAATCATGGCAAGAGTCGGGGTCTGCACCCTTCCGATCGACAGCACCTGTCTGTTCCTGGCATATCTGAGAGTGTAGAGACGGGTGGCGTTGATGCCGAGTATCCAGTCGCCTATCGCACGCGCAAGACCGGCTTCGTACAACAGTCTGAAATCATCCTGCGGCTTGAGGTTCCTGAAGCCTTCCCTTATCGAGTCTTCCGTCAGCGAGGATATCCACAGTCGGCGTACAGGACATCTGGCCCCGGCCTTCAGCATCACCCACCGCTGGATGAGCTCTCCCTCCTGCCCAGCATCGCCGCAATTGATTATCTCGTCGGCATTCTGCACAAGTGTCCTGATCACATTGAACTGCTGCTGATACACTTCATTGTCGATCAGCTTGATACCGAAACGCTGCGGTATTATCGGAAGCTCCGAAAGCATCCATATCTTCCAGCCTGCGTTGTAGTCATGAGGCTCCTTGAGAGTACAAAGATGGCCGAATGTCCAGGTCACCTGATATCCGTTCCCCTCCAGATAGCCCTGCCGTCTGGTAGTCGCCCCCAGCACCGCGGCTATCTCCCTTGCCACACTCGGCTTCTCTGCAATGCATACTGTCATACGAATAACATCTGTCCAATAAAGGGACCAAAATTAATCCAAATTTGGCAAGGGTCAAAATCCGGTTTGCGACAATTTTTCCAGAAAAAGAAAATTTGCAGCAGATTTTTCCTTTTTTTGAAGAATTCCAGAAATATTATAGCTATTTTTGAAAATTGTGCATCCTGACATGGCTGCATAATTTCAAGAAATAAATTTTGGAACTTAAAACAGTAATAAAGATGAACTGCATTCGGAAATCCGCTGCAGCTGTGACTGTGGCTCTGGCAGGTCTGTTGGCATTCAGCAGCTGCAACTGTGGCAAACAAATATCCGGGACTCTGGATGATGCCGGGAATGATTCTCTGGCCGTATTCATATACAATGCCAGGACCAATGATCTCGCGGCTGCCGACACGATAGTGGCAAGAAACGGGAAAATAGCCGTAAGCTTCAAGGATACGGCAGCCGTGATGGTATATGTCACTCCTTTCGGACAGCAGGGAAGCATGGCTGCGCCTGTGCTTGTCCTCCCGGGTGAGAAAGTGAAGGTGTCCGGGACATTGTCCGATCCGGTATACAGCGGGACGGAAATATATGACGGACTTGCCGTATTCGAGGACTTCAAGAAACTGGAAAACAAATTCGACGAACTTTACCGTAAGGCAAGGACAATTTCGGGTGACGACATAATGGGGCAGCAGGCACTGAGCGGTGAGCACGACAAGCTGACTGCCGAAAGGGACAGCATTTTCGCGGAATATGTGAAAAACAATCCGGATGACCTTACTTCCGGATACCTGACACTCTTCATGAATCCCGAACAAGGCCTCCAGTCGTACAACCAGCTCAGTCCTTCGGTAAAGGAAAGCGGGCTCGGCGCACTGCTCGCCGACGTTGCAGACCAGTTCGCCTCCAGCATTCTGCGCGAACAGAACAAGTCCAAGATACAGCCGGGCAAGACAGCTCCGGATTTCGCTCTCAATGACCTGCAAGGCAACAGACGCACCCTGTCTTCATTCAAGGGCAGGTACGTGCTGCTCGATTTCTGGGGCAAATGGTGCTACTGGTGCATGAAAGGCATGCCTGACATGAAAGAATACTACGCCAAGTACAAGGACAAGATCGAGTTCATAGGTATCGACTGCAATGATTCCGAGGAAGTGTGGAGGAAAACAGTGAAGGAAGAAGGCCTCTCCTGGACCAACCTGTACAACGGTGACAGCAGGGATATCCTCAACGAGTATGCGATAGAAGGCTTCCCTACCAAGATACTTATCGACAAGGAAGGCAAGATAGTACAGGTGTTCGTAGGAGAAAGCGAAGAACTGTACAAGAAGCTCGACGAACTGTTCTGATAGCGGAAACATAAAGTCTCCGGACTACATCAGTCTCCGGGGCTTGCAATCTGCATGCAATACAAGATGGACAGTCAAGACAAGAAACACATCAGCAGGGAACTGATATGGGAATATGCACTGCTGATTCTCATTCTGGTCCTGGGTATAATCCTGTTCCGACAGGTACGGCCGTTCATCAGCGGCATACTCGGGGCCATGACATTGTATATACTGCTGCGCAAGCCTGCATTCCGGATGACGGAGAAGACCGGAAAGCCGAACCTGTCCGCTGCAGTCATCCTGCTCTGCGTGATCCTGTTCATCGTGATCCCGCTATCCCTGCTGGTCTGGTTCATAATCGCCAAGCTGCAGCAGGTGAACTGGAACACGAATGACATACTCGCCCCCGTCCTGCAGACAATAGATGCCGTCAAGGAGAAATTCAACATTGACCTGATCTCGGAGAAAAGCATTACTTTCGCTGCCGGAAAGGTCACGGCGCTGGGCCAGTCCATCATCAACGGGATCGGGGACTTCTTCATCAATGTGGCCGCGGCCCTTGTGGTGCTATTTTTCCTGCTGTCAGGAGGCAGGAAGATGGAAGACTATCTGTCATCGCTGATACCGATGAAGAAAGTCAACAAGATGGAGACGATCGAGAAAATCAACGTGATGGTGAAGTCAAACGCCATCGGGATACCTCTGCTCGCCCTGATACAGGGTCTTATCGCATGGATAGGATATGTTTCCTTCGGAGTGCCCAACGCATTCCTTTCCGCGTTCCTCACCGGCCTGTGCTCGATGGTGCCTATTGTCGGGACAATGGTAATATGGGTGCCCCTGGGCGTGTATTTCGCAGTCATCGGACTGTGGGGCAAGGCCATAGGCATAATACTGTTCGGCTCGATCTGCATTTCGCAGAGTGACAATCTGATAAGGTTCATCCTGCAGAAAAAGCTGGCAAACACCCATCCGCTGATAACAATATCCGGTGTCGTGATAGGACTGCCGCTGTTCGGTTTCATGGGAATCATATTCGGGCCGCTCCTTGTATCGCTGTTTCTGCTGTTCATTGACATGTTCAGGAAAGAATATCTCTCCGGAGATGATGATGACCCGGCCGGGACTTCTGATGCGCCACGGGAACTGCCGCCGGCACAGGAGGACGTGAAATGACGGGAAACGGCACAGGCATGGATATTCCTGTCGAAACACATCCTCTGCCACCGTTCCTTCCAGAGAATGCAAGGCTGCTTATGCTCGGGAGTTTCCCGCCGAAAAGGGAAAGGTGGTCAATGGACTTTTTCTACCCTAATTTCAACAATGACATGTGGCGGATATTCGGGATAGTGTTCTTCGGGGACAAATCCCGTTTCATCGCGCCAGGAGGGAAACAATTCGACAGGGATTCGGTCATGGAATTCTGCCGGACGAAAGGCATCGCCCTGTATGACACGGCGACGGCAGTGAGGAGGCTCAAGGACAATGCTTCCGACAAGTTCCTGGAAATAGTCTGCCCTACCGACCTTGGGAAACTCCTTGGATCAATTCCCGGATGCCGGGCCATAGCAGTGACCGGACAGAAAGCTGCAGAGACGGCTGCGGAGGCATTAGGGTGCGACATACCGTCCCCGGGAAACTTCATCACCACAGGATACGGACATGCCCACGGACAAGGCGGCTTCTCCCATGATGCAAACATGGAGAATCAGGAAAAATACAGGCTCTGGAGGATGCCCTCATCCTCCAGAGCCTATCCTCTCGGGCTTGACAGAAAAGCCGGATACTACCGAGACATGTTTGCCGCAGAAGGCCTCCTGTAAGACTCCTGTTCCACTATTCCAAGGCGGAAATCAGGACTTCTCCAAGCGTAGGATGAATATGGACGGAATGTGAAAGCGTATCAGCTGTCACTCCGGCAGACATAAGCGAGGATATTTCCTGAACCAGGTCCGAAGAATGGGGACCCAGGACATGGCATCCGAGGATTTTCCCCTCCGGAGAAGTCAGTATCTTACATATTCCGTCCGTATCACCAAGGCATACAGCCTTCCCGTTGGCTCGGAAAAACGATTTGTACACCTTGTATCCGATTCCGTTGTCCTTGCATTCCTCTTCCGTCAGTCCCACTGATGCGGCCTCCGGCATGGTGAACACGGCTGAAGGCATCACTGAAAGGTCATATCCGGATGAGCATGAACCGTCTCCACCCATATCCGACATGATGGCCTGAAGTGCCACTTTCCCCTGGAATGTGGCGGCATGCGCAAGAAGCTGACGTCCGTTCACATCTCCGATCGCGAATATGTGCGGTACCACTGTACGCATGTTGTCGTCAACAGGAATAGCGCCCCTCTCTGTCCGTATGCCTGCCGCGTCAAGTCCAAGCCCGTCACAGCAAGGCCGCCTGCCGACTGCCACCAGGACCTTGTCCGCATCGGCCGACTCCATGTTGTCCTTCCTGGTCCAGGACACTCTCAGGCTGCCGTCCGGCTGCCTTTCCACGGATTCTACCTTCGACTGGAGACTGAACCTGATACCACGTCCGGACAGGCTCTGCCTGAGTCTTTTCGCTATGTCTCTGTCATAACGCGGCAGTATCTCCCTGCAGTATTCGACGACAGTCACCTCCGTGCCGAAACTGCGGAAAACGGATGCAAACTCAAGCCCTATCACTCCGCCACCTATGATGCACAGTCTTCCTGGAAGTTCATCCAGGTCAAGCAAGGCAGTGGAATCCAGAACACCGGGCAGGTCCATGCCAGGCCAGTCAGGCCTGGCAGATACTGAACCGGAAGCAATGACAATATAGTCCGCACTGTATTCCCCGCCTCCGGCCATGACAGTCCTGCTGTCCTTGAAGACTGCCTTTCCGGTGACAAGACGGACTCCGGACGCCTCAAGCGCCGCCATGACATTGGACCGCAGCCCGACCACTATCTCATCCTTGCGCCTTTTGACGGCAGCAAAATCGACTGTCGCGCTCTCCGCCGATATGCCGAATTCCCCGGCACGCCTGATATCCTCTATAATCCCGGCACTGCGGCAATATGACTTGGTAGGGATGCATCCTGCGTTCAGACATGTCCCTCCGACCTGTCCGGACTCTATCAGAGTGACATCCATGCCGTGCCTCCTCGCCGCGAGAGCTGTCTCATAACCGCCCGGTCCGGCTCCTATAATCAATATTGTCATAATCCAGTCTTGGTTGCCTGACAGAAGTCATATTTCAACTTAGGGTGTGTGGCGGCAGACGTCTCATCCGGACGGCCCACAGGAGTGTTGTGCGGGGCTGTCTTCAAAAGCCCGGGATCCGCAGCCGCCTCATCGGCGATCCGGCGCATCACCGAGATGAATGCATCCAGTGTCTCCCTGGATTCTGTCTCAGTCGGCTCTATCATGATAGACTGGTGGAACAGCAGTGGGAAGTAGATGGTCGGTGCATGGAAGCCATAGTCCAACAGCCTCTTGGCAATGTCCAATGTCGTGACTTCATGGCCGTCTCCGGTCTCAAGCAGTCCGTCGAACACAAATTCATGCTTGCACAGCGAATTTACAGGAAGCTTGTACTTGTCTTTCAGGGATTCCTTCACATAATTCGCCGCAAGGACGGCATACGGCCCGACATTCTTCACATTCTGCCGCCCGAGCATCAGGATGTATGTATAGGCCTTTACAAGCACTCCGAAGTTGCCCGTGAAGCCCGAAATCCTGCCCGCGCCGTCAGGCATGGCGACCATTTCAAGCTTCCCGTCTTCTCTCTTGCTCACGGCCGGAGAAGGCAGCAGACGGGCGAGTCTTGCCGACACGCCTACCGGCCCGGCACCAGGGCCGCCACCTCCGTGAGGTGTGGAGAATGTCTTGTGGAGATTGAGGTGCATGATGTCGAATCCCATGTCTCCGGGACGCACTTTTCCAAGAAGCGCATTCATGTTGGCACCGTCATAGTACAGCAGACCGCCAGCCTCGTGCACGGATTTCTCTATTTCATCTATTCCGGTCTCGAAAAGGCCGAGGGTATTGGGATTGGTCATCATTATTCCGGCCACAGTGTCATCGAGAAGGGGCTTTAGATCCTGTATGTCGATCACGCCTTCCGGAGTTGACCTGACCTGCACCACTTCCAGTCCGCATACAGCCGCGCTGGCTGGATTCGTACCGTGGGCACTGTCAGGAACGATGACCTTTGTCCGCTTCATGTCTCCCCTGGAAATATGGTACTGCCTCATTACCATCAGGCCGGTAAGTTCCCCATGGGCGCCGGCGAACGGATTGAGGGTAAACGCAGCCATTCCGGTCAGCGAACACAGACATCGGGACAGGTCTTCATAGATCTGCAGGGCACCCTGGACAGTGTCTGCCGGCTGCAGTGGATGAAGTCCGGAAAATCCCGGGAGAGACGCTGTCTCCTCGTTGATTCTCGGATTGTATTTCATGGTGCAGCTGCCGAGAGGATAGAACCCCGTATCGACACCGAAATTCATATTTGAAAGATTCACATAATGTCTCATGACATCAGGCTCGCTGACCTGCGGAAGACGCAGTGCAGAAGCCCGTTTCAGACCATCGGGGAGACTGTCCGGATGACAGTCCCATCTGTCCTCCGGGAGAGAATAGCCCGAACGGCCTTCCCTGGACAGCTCGAATATAAGTTTATCGTAATATTTCATGTCAAACAATCCTTAACATCCCTTGAGACAATCATCCGGCCGGAAGGCTTTGGATATTGCCTCCACAAGATCGTCGATCTCTTCCTTCGTCCTGTTTTCCGTCACGCAGAAAGACACAAGGTCCTCTCCGCATGAAAGCGCTCCGAAATATCCGTTGTCAAGCAGGACTTTCTGCAGGCGGTCTGCCGGAACGCTTGTCCGCAACGCGAATTCCTTGAGAAATGGCCGTGAAAAAGCCTCGGAAAACAGACCTGTCTCCAGAAGCCTCGAATGAAGATAATGCGCTCCGCCATAAGAAAGGCTGTTCACCTTCCTCAGACCGTCAGGTCCCATGAGCGAAAGATATACGGTGACATACAGAGCCATCAGCGACTGGTTCGAGCAGATGTTGCTCGTGGCCTTCTCCCTGCGGATATGCTGCTCCCTGGCCTGCAATGTCAGCACATAGCATCTTCTGCCCTCCGCATCAGACGTCTCCCCCGCTATCCTGCCCGGAAGTTTCCTGACATATTCCTGTCTGCAGCAGAGGAAGCCGAGATACGGACCTCCGAAATTCAGAGGTATTCCCAGACTCTGTGCATCGCCGCACGCAATATCTGCACCCCACTCCCCCGGAGTCCTTATGACCGCGAGAGCCGACGGATCAGAATAAACGGCAAGCAGGGCCTTGGATGCATGGACGGCATCAGCCAGTCCCGTCAGATCTTCTATTATGCCGTAGCGGTTTATCCCCGGGACTATGACACCGGCCACATCCCCTCCGGAAAGCAACTGCGGGACAGCGCCAAGATCGGTCACCCCGTCTGCTGCGGGAATCTCAGTCACTTCCACCCCGTGGAACCGGCAATAAGTCTCCACCACTTCCAGCACCTGAGGAAGCAGTGTAGCAGACAAGAGTACGCGGTGTTTCTTCCTTGTGCAGGCCACCGTCATCAGCGCGGCTTCGGCAGCCGATGTCGGGCCGTCATACATGGACGCATTGGAGCAGTCCATGCCTGTAAGCTCGGCCATCATGGTCTGGAACTCGAAAATATACCTCAAGGTCCCCTGAGAGACTTCCGCCTGGTACGGAGTATATGAGGTGAGGTATTCCGAGCGGGATATTACCGCCGGTATGACTGCCGGTGAATAATGGTCGTAGGCACCAGCTCCGCAGAATATCTTGAGCCTTACGTTCCTTGATGCGAGATCCCCGATTTTCCTGCGGACCTCCATCTCCGACATGGCATCGGGGATATCGAATTCTCCCTTGTAAATGACATTCTGCGGGACATCCGAATAAAGCTCGTCAACCGACTTCAGCCCTATCCGGTCAAGCATGACACGGATATCCTCGTCTGTATGAGGAAAATATGCAAATCCCATGATTCTGAAGATATATTATTCCTGACTGTCCAGAAAAGCCTTGTATGCGGCGGCATCCATAAGAGACTCTGTCTCGGACGGGTCCGACATCTCTACCTTTATGATCCAGTTCGCATACGGATCCTCATTCAGGAGTCCCGGTTCATCTTCCAGGACCTCGTTCCTGTCCGTGACTGTCCCGGAGACCGGTGCTATGAGATCACTCGCGGCCTTGACGCTTTCGACAGCGCCGAAATCCTCATTCCTTGCAATGTCGTCATCCTCGTCGGGCATGTCGACATACACTATGTTGCCCATGGATTTCTGTGCGAAATCTGAAATGCCTATGACGGCCTTGCCGTCTTCTACCTTTACCCATTCATGCGATTCGCTGTAAAGCAAACCTTCTTCTATCTTGCTCATTGCAGTGGTGTGTTATAATTGGTTATTGTTATATCAAGCCTGCCCGGCATACGCCCCGGCGGCATCTATTTCTTGTATTTCTTGTCGTAAAATCTCTTCTTGCAGACAATACCCGGGAATGTCCGTTTCCGTATCCTGACATCCACAGCAGTCCCCGGAGCGGAAAATGAGGTCCGCACAAATGCCATGCATACGCTTCTTCCTGTGGAAATGGAGTTGTACCCTGTAGTCACCTCACCTATCACCTCTCCGTCAGACAGGACAGGATAGCCGGCACGCGGGATGGCCTTGTCCTGCAGCTCTATGCCCACCAGCTTGCGTTCCGGGCCTTCTTCCCTGAGTCTTGCCGTGGCAGCCTTGCCGATGAAATCAGGCTTGTCCAGCTTGACGAACATACCCAGGCCGGCTTCAACAGGAGAGATGTCCTGTCCCAGTTCGTGGCCGTAAAGCGGCAGGCCTGCCTCAAACCGAAGCGTGTCACGGCATCCGAGTCCGCATGGGGTCACTCCGGCAGCAAGCAGGGCATCCCATATTCTACATGTGACCTCCGGGGATGCATAGAACTCAAAACCGTCCTCACCTGTGTAGCCGCTCCTGCTGGCAATCACCTGTCCGCCTGCATAGCCGGCATACTTGAATGTGTAGAACACAAGGTCGGAAAGATCCATACCCAGCACTTCCGCCGCCACCTTTTCCGAATCCGGGCCCTGAAGGGCGATCTGTCCATAGTCACAGGAAAGGTTCTCCACCTTCACATCCCTGCCGTCGGCGGCCCTGCATATCCAGTCAAGGTCCTTGTCCGTATTCGATGCATTGACCACAAGAAGAAACACTCCCGGTTCCGGCATACGGTACACGAGCAGGTCATCGACGACCCCGCCCTCCGGATACAGCATCATACCGTACTGGATATGTCCAGGCTGAAGCATGGTCACGTCATTGGTGAAAATATAATTGACAAAATCCTCTGCTCCGGGGCCAGAGACACGTATCTCTCCCATGTGCGAGACATCGAACATCCCGCAACTGTGCCTTACGGCGTTGTGCTCCGATGCTATGTCTGAATACTGGATAGGCATCATGAAGCCTCCGAAAGGGCTCATCTGCGCTCCTGCGGCAATGTGTCTGTCATACAGACATGTCTTTTTCAATGTTTCCATATAATCATGCGGTTATCTTATGCACGGCCGGCCTCCCCCGACGGAAACGTCCCGCCACCGCCATGCCTGCGGCCGGCGATGAAGGCTTCATCAAGGTAGGTCTCCATGATTTTCTCTATTGCAAGGATACCGGCAGAGTCCAGAGTCTTCTCCCCGTCACAGAAGAAGCCTTCTATGGATGCCCGTATTTCCGGAAGGGTCGTATCAGAGAATGAAGACAGGTTCTCCACCCTCTGCCTCACGGAGGCGATACCCTTCCCGCGAAGCTTCTCTTCCGGCGGAGTGATGGCATTCTGCATCCTGGCCAGGTCCACGTCACACAGGAGGGTGGCATGGATGATATCCCTGCTGCCCACGCTGTAAAAGGCACTGCCTGACACCTTTTTGCCTCCGACCATTATGTCGTTCCTTCCGGATGGCCAGGCATCGTATCCAAGCTTGCGTAATGCAAGTGCGAATGTCGATATGAAACGTTCGAAGATGAAAGGCTTGTCATTCCCGGTAGTGACTGCGGAGATCATAAGATTCCCCATGTCGGCATATACACAGCCCCCTCCGCTCTTGCGACGGAACATACGTATCCCTTCCCGAAGACAATACGGGACGTTGACCTCGGCCTCCACTTCCTGGTTTCTGCCGAAAATCACAGTCGGGCCGCACTGCCACGTGAAGAAGCAGTCCTCGTCAGTGTTTCTTGCAAGATACTCTTCGGCAGCCAGATAGAAAACCAGCGGCCTCTCAACCGGCGGTCCCGGGAACACAACCTTGAGCATCGCCTGCTGGAATTATCTGATCCTGACAAACTCTACCGGCTGGTCCTGTACCTTGTCAAGCGGCTCGGACACGAAATCCACCTTGTCGAATTTGATTGACTTCAGGTCGATGCACCTAATGGTAGAATTCCACGCTGTCCTGTAATAGAACCTCAGGGCTTTCAGGTCAGATGAAGTCGTCCACTGTGTCGCGCTTGGAAGATTGTCCGGAACAGGACCCGAGGCGACATTGTGCTCTATTCCTATCGGTATGTCAAAATTGTTCAGGATCTGGAAAGTCTCTTTCACAGTCTCGAAGCCGGTAGCATACTGAGGTGCCGTGGACTTGTAGAAAGCGGCCCTCACGAACCTGGAAGGCGGAGTGACATCTCCCGGAATACCCATGAATCCGGTACCGGCCCCGAAAGATGAAAGGCGTACACCGCCTGCAAGAGTATTCGGCTGGGCATTTCCAGGATAAAGATTCACATAATTGTTCAGGTTCGTCATCTGCCACTCGAATCCCGGGGAATTGGTCAGGACCCCGAGCTTGTTCTCATGGAAGGACGGCTTCCCGTCCACGATTTCCAGGACGACCTGCCGTCCGGAAGCATCGGCTATCCTCCAGTGCGCCGTCTGCGTCTCCGGTGACAATGCCACCACATGTATCTTGTCAATTGACCCAATGACCTCGTCTACAGTGGAGAAGCTGCCGAGCATCCACGCAGACAGCTGCACATCCACCATAGTGGAAGAATTCTTCCCTGCATCATAGTCTTCATAACGGCCATAGCCCGGGAAAAAGAACAGGCCCACGGAAAGGCCGGCCTCGTTCAGGCCTTCGGTCACGAATTCATCCTGCATCACAGACACGCCCACATACCCGTATTTTGCCACAAGCATGGCTCCGTTCTTGCCGGAGGGCGTGATGGCATTCTGCGTATAGCCTCTCGGCACGACCACATACCTGCTCTGAAGATTGCTTCCTCCCCACTCGCACGTCCTGGCGAGGACATAGGATGTATCTTTCGATACGAGTGAAATACCCGTGCATGCCTCTGTTTCATTGTAGAAAGCTGCTGCCAGAAGCAATGCGGCAGACAAAAACCATCTGTTCATAAAAATACGTTTTAGTGTCGTGTTTGCGGTCCCTTCGGGGTACCCCCGAATGTCTTTCTCCGAAAGACTAAAATTCATCCTTGGTATCCTTGACCTATCCGTTCCATAAATGTAAGCAGATATTAATGAAAAAGCAATAGCTGCCTACAAATAATCCTCGAAATACATGGTCACCTTGTCCATAAGGTGGATTCTGTCTCTTCCGAGCACATTATGCTGGGCGCAAGGATAAGGAAAATAGTCTACCTGGACATTGTTTCTGATGCATTCCCTTATGAAGTTGAGACTGTGCTGCCATAGCACGACATTGTCCACGGCCCCCTGGCAGATAAGAAGCTTGCCCTTGAGGTCCGCAGCCTTGGATATCAGGCTTGTAAGGGCATAGCCTTCGGGATTGGCCGCAGGATTGCCCATATACCGTTCGCCGTACATGACCTCATACCACTTCCAGTCGATGACAGGGCCGCCTGCCACCGCCACCTTGAAGATATCCGGGTAGTTGGTGATGAGGGATATGGTCATGAAGCCTCCGTAGCTCCAGCCGTGTACACCGATCCTGTCCTTGTCCACGTAATCAAGGCCCGACAGCATCCTGATGCCTTCCATCTGGTCCGCCATCTCAGCCTGCCCGCACTGCCCGTAGATGGCCTTCTCGAAATCCGCGCCACGGTTCAATGTACCCCTGTTGTCCTGGATATAGACGATATATCCGTGCTGGGCCATATACATCTCCCACCTTCTCAATTCCCCGAGCCATGTGTTCCTTACGAGCTGCGAGTGCGGTCCTCCGTAGACATACAATATCACAGGATATTTCCTGGTCGGGTCGAAATCCTTCGGCTTGATGAGTCGGTAGTAATTGTCATATTTCCCGTCTGCACTCCTGACAGTCCCGAGCGATATTTCGCAGAACTGGAAGTCCTTCACCGGATTGTCAGCCACAAGAAGGTTGGCGCGGCCCTTGCCGGAAGTGCTGCACAGGTCCACCACACCCGGCACGTCAAGGCTGCTGTATGTGTCCGCAAAATATACGCATCCTGGGCTCATGCTTATCTCATGCCATCCGGCGGCGGAAGTATGCCTTCTGGTCTTCCCCGTCCTTATATCCACTGAGAAGAGATGGTTCTCCACCGGAGAGACTTCGGCAGAAGTGTAATAGACGTATCTTCCGTCATTCCCGACATAGGCGACGTCGGCATCAGTGCATGTAAGACGTTCCACATCCCCGTCAATGCTGCACAGATAAAGGTTCTTGTAGCCGTCCCTGTTGTCCGTACGGTAGATGAATCCGGTCGTGCTCCCTTCCAGGAACCACACCGGGTCCTGTGGCTCCACGAACTTGTCATTGTCTTCGGAAAGCACTGTTCCGGCAAATGCACCTGTCCCGGCATCGTACATGTTGAGCCTCATGTGTTTCTGGCTGCGGTCCAGAACCTGCACAAGGATGTATCTCTCGTCAGGGGACCATGTGACCCCGGTCAGATACTGGTCGTAGCCGAAATCATCGCACGCAAGGTAGACAGTGGTGTTGGCCGCGAAATCATAGACTCCTATCCGCACGTTCTCAGAGGCCATTCCCGCCATAGGATATTTCAGCTCGGACAAGGTTCCTGTCCTGGTAGTGATGTCAAGGAGGGGGAATGTCCCTACGGCACTCTCGTCTTTCCTGTAGAAAGCCACTTTCCGTCCGCTTCCCGACAGGAAGATGCCTCCTGTAATGCCGAATTCATTGCGGCTTACATATTGTCCGTATATGATATTCCTGTCCCCGGATTCCGCTATCGGATATGCATTTCCCCAATTGTCGCAGAAATACAGGCCGTTGTCCTTGGTGAAAACATGGTATCCCGACGGGTTGAATACAATATCCTGCGCACCGTCCGGAAGGCTGAACCGGCCTGTGAGCTTCTTGTTCGTGACATCCACGATGCAGAACTCGTCTCTGACCCTGAGAAGCAGCCTGGAGCCGTCAAGCCACTTCACGAATGAGCAGGCAGGCACCTTCTGTCCGCTGTCACCGGCATTCCCGGCTTCCTGTCCCGCCCCGGCGATCGCTTCCATATCTGAGGAAGAAAGCAGAAGTGAGTCATATCCGTCAAGGCGGTTGGTCTCATGGATGCCGTCATCTTCGCAGACAGTCATGCAGGCGGTACCGGGACGCCATACTATCTGCATGCGTTCCGGCCTCAGGCCGTATCCGAGTTCTGAATCCTCCATGGTCAGCATCTTCGTGCCAAGGCTGTCCTGAGGTCTTGTCGCAAATACTCCCGGCTGGGCGTTGAGCTGGGCAGCCGCCAGGAATACTGCCACCAGCACTGAATTGGTTCTGTGTTTCATCCTGATAAATTTTCTGCCGCATGGCGGCATCCGATTGAAAAAAGTTTGAATATAGCTAATTTTTCCTGAATTCCCCAGCCGCATGAAAAGAACAGAGGGGAAGCCAGATCTTTCCGACTTCCCCTCTCATTATATATTGTCCTGAAATCAGGACGTATGTACATTAGAGTACAGGACCTGCTGCAACAAGAGACTTTCCGAGGTCGTTGCCTGTGAACTTCTCGAAGTTCTTGATGAAGCGTCCGGCGA
>CALVDP010000017.1 GCA_944326315.1 uncultured Bacteroidales bacterium | reverse complement strand
TTCAAAAATTGCAGCCGAATATCATTCTGCATTATGCAAAGAAGCCGACCTCAAAAATTCTCTTTTGGGTCGGCCTCAGTCGAAGTTTTTTTCAGAAAACCATGGTCCTTTCGGGCCAATTTTCAGAAATTATCGATGATATTTCTAATAAACCCAGGCGAAGTCATCTACCCAAAGCTTGTTTGTAGAGCAGCCTGTGAAGAAGTCTCCGTAATAATTGCATGCACATGAAATGACAACAGAATAGTTGCCTTCCTGCGGCTGTGCATCAGTATCATACCAAACAATATCAATTGTCAGGTCTTTCAGATCGTCAGCGGTACCGGTAACAGGTGCAGTCATTTCAAATGAACCGTAACCTATGATGTTTCCCTCTGTGACAGCTTCCTGTGTCATACCGTTTGCAGGATCCCAGGAGCCTGTTGTAGTTGTCATGCCAGATTCGACAACATGCTGGACGGTCCAGTCTACTATTGCAACATATATCCTTGCCCTGTCAGGATCGCCTTTTGCGACCCCTTCGACTAAGTCACCGGAAGATCTGAGCAGATCAACATTGCCAACGACAGCACTGTACTTAAGGCCGAGGGCACGAGGCCTGGCTGTAAAACTGTATTTCTTTCCGAAACTTGCCGTTCCTGTAAAACTTGCATACTGGAAGTCACCGGTATAGAGGTTACCTGCAGCCAAAACGAACATGTTTGTGCTGGCAAGCGCAGCAACATTGAGAGCTGTCCCGTCTTCATCAGTCAGATTAGTGCAAAGTGTAGTAGTCACACCGTTATTTCCGCAATCCCAGAAAGCCTCTGCATCAGCTGCATTAGGATAAGCGACATCAGCGCTCCCCACCAGTCCGTTCCTGCTTACAGTAGACCAGCCCGACATGTCACCGTTAGGGATGACGTCACCGTCGGCGGCAGTGTATGTATACTCCACAGCATTGCCGTCCACCTGGAACTCGTATGTCTTGCCGGCCCATATACCTGTTCCTGCTGTCGGAGTATAGACATCATGACCTCCTGCATTGGTGTCTTTTGTCCACTCAGGAGCTATGGCATATGTACCGTCAGTCCCGGCTGTAAGGGAGATCCATGTTTCAGTGCCCTGCTCCCTGTATGCTACGGATGCAGCCTCGCCTCCTGTAAGGGTAAGGACAGCCGTATTCTTCCAGAGATCGACATCAGACAGCTCCAACTGCACATTTTCGGATGAGCCGCCGTTCTCGGCAAGCCTGTGGAAAGTGCACTCTGCCGTAGCGGACTTGCCGTTGGCATCGCTTACGGCAAGAGAGAATACATGGTCAGATTCTTCTGTTGTCGCACCAAGGATCAAAGGTATCATATTGGAAAGGTCAAGATTGAGCTCTGTAGCGCCCTCGACCGAAGCCCCTTCTCCGAGAATCATTGTCACGATAGCTCCGAGTTCTGCACTGGCAGGATTGATGAAATCAATAGTATTGGTACCGAGCAGGCCTTCAAGCGCATCCGAAGTTATTGTGACAACGAACGTACTGATACCTGCCGGAGCAGAGACTGATATTTTCACATCCATGTCGTTTGTGATGTCCTGAGGCTCGAAATTCGGATTTGAAGCCCAGGTGATGACAGGACCGTCCACATTCTGAGGATTGTCCTCCTGACACGATGTCAGGGCGAAGATAGCAGATGCTGCTATCGCGAAAACGGTTAAAAATCTTTTCATTTTACTTACTTTTATTAATTGTTTAAAGGTGTATCGTTCAATATCCCGGAAGCACCATGACGGATCCTCTCAAGGCCCGCACGATGCGCCGGTCAGCCGGCATTTGCCGGTACAGAATCAAGGCGGGCTTTCGCGTAGTCAAGAGTAAGGTCAAAGGTCTTCTTCCTTGAGCTCGGGGCCTCGTACATTGCATCTGTCATGATTTTCTCGCAGATGGAACGCAGTCCCCTTGCACCCAGCCTGTTTTCTATGGAAGTGTCCACGATAAGGTCCAGTACAGCAGGCTCTATCACCAGCTTGAGCCCGTCAAGCTCGAACATCTTCTCATACTGGCGTATGATGGCATTCTTCGGTTCTGTCAGTATCCTGAGCAAGGCAGCCCTGTCCAACTGGTCCAGATAGGTGATTACAGGAAGACGCCCGATGATTTCAGGTATCAACCCGTATGCCCTCAAATCCTGGGCGGACACATACTGGAGAAGATTGTTCCTGTCGACCTGCTGTCTGTGAGTCGAGCCGTAGCCTATCACCTGGGTATTGAGACGCTGTGCTATGCGGCGTTCGATTCCCTCGAAAGCTCCGCCGCAGATAAACAGGATATTCTGGGTGTTCACCTGTACGAATTCCTGTTCAGGATGCTTGCGTCCACCCTTCGGCGGAACATTCACCACATTGCCTTCGAGAAGCTTGAGCATGGCCTGCTGCACGCCTTCTCCGGACACGTCCCTTGTGATTGAAGGATTGTCGCTCTTGCGGGCTATCTTGTCTATCTCGTCTATGAAGACAATCCCTCTCTCTGCAAGCTTGACATTGTAGTCCGCTTCCTGGAGCAGTCTGGTCAGGATGCTTTCGACATCCTCGCCCACATATCCCGCCTCTGTCAGCACGGTAGCGTCAACTATAGTGAACGGGACTTCCAGAAGCTTGGCTATTGTCTTGGCCATCAGCGTCTTCCCCGTCCCGGTAGGGCCTACCATCAGTATATTGGACTTCTCCAGTTCAAGATCATCGGGGCCCGAGGATACAAGATTGTTGTTTATTCTCTTGTAATGGTTGTAGACCGCCACCGCAAGAAGCTTCTTGGCCCTGTCCTGCCCTATGACATACTGATCCAGATATTCCTTGATCTCCTTAGGTTTCAGGAGCTTGGCAATACGGTCCGGTGCAGGCTGCGATGATTTCTCAAGATTCGCGATATAATCACTGCAAAGCTTGACACAGTCGCTGCAAATGGCAGAATCCAGCCCCTGCAGCAAGAGAGGGACTTCACTCTCTCCCCTGCCGCAGAATACGCAATGTCTTTCTTCCTTATAGTTCCTTCCTTTTGCCATCTTTGTCAAATCAAGCCCTGTCCTTCGCGACCTTCATGCCATGCAGATCCGGACGGAGCGTCAAATTGCTTTCACTTGTTTTTCTTCCCGGAGAGTATCTCGTCGATCATGCCGTATTCGAGAGCTTCAGCGGAGGTCATCCAGAAATCCCTGTCGGCATCTGACTCGATTGTCCCGTAAGGCTTGCCTGTCCGCTCGGACAGAATGGTATAAAGCTCCTTCTTCACTTTCATGATCTCCCTTGCGGCGATCTCTATATCAGAAGCCTGGCCATTCGCTCCGCCGAGAGGCTGGTGTATCATGATTCTGGAATGAGGCAGGGCAGATCGCTTCCCCTTCACTCCGGCACAGAGCAGTATAGCCCCCATCGAGGCTGCCATTCCCGTGCATATCGTAGCTACATCAGGCTCGATAAGCTGCATGGTGTCATATATCCCCAGACCGGCGGAAACGGACCCGCCCGGAGTGTTCAGATATATCGATACGTCAGCACTGCTGTCCGTGGAAGCCAGGAAAAGGAGCTGTGCCTGTATGATATTGGCCACATCATCATCTATCGGCACTCCGAGAAAGATGATCCTGTCCATAAGCAGACGGCTGAACACATCCATCGATGCTACATTCAGCTTGCGCTCCTCGATGATGGTCGGATTGATATATGCATCCACAGCCGATCCATAACGGTGCAGCGTCATCGAACTGATTCCGCAATGCAGCCTTGCGTATTTTTCAAACTCCTTTTCCATATCCATTTCTTTTTATGACTTCACAGGCAGACTGATTATTTCAGCTCGCGGAACTGCTCGACAGTGAGAGTGGAAGTCTTGAGGGTCACGGCCTCCCTGACTGCATCTATTGTCTTGGTGTCCTCTACCTGCTCCAGTACGCGACGGCCTTCCTTTTCCTGTGACAGGATTGTCTTCGCGTATGATTCCAGCTGGTCATCCGGCACATTGTTTATGCCGTACATGGCAAACTGGTATGCAGCATACCCCTTGGCACTTGCCAGAAGATCGGCATCCTCTATCTTCACGGAATATTTCTCCATCAGGTAATTCCTTACCATCTGCCAGCGGTAGTCCACCAGGAAAAGTCCGAATTCCTTCTCGATATCCTCCATGGTGAACTTGCCGTCATTGGCTACATATATCCACCTCTTGAGGAATTTCTCCGGAAGGGCGATGTCGGCTTTCTTTACAAGGTAGTCCTTGGCATCCTTCATGAAACGGAAGTCGGATTCCTGCTTGTATTCAGCAGCAAGTCTCTCCTCTATCTTCGCGTCGAATTCCTGCTCAGACTTGACGTTGCCTTCTCCGAATATCTTGTCGAACGTATCCTGCACAAGCGGAGCGGAAACGAATGTCTTGACATTCTTCACAGTCATCTTGTAGGCCGGGTCGAGGGTAGCAAGCTCTTCCTTCTTCACCTTCAGCATGGCTGCCCTGTCCTCCTCGTTGGTGAAGGCTTCGTTCACATTCACATCTATCGTATCCCCTGGCTTGAGACCTATGAATGAAGGCCTTACGGCTTCAGCCACATTGCGGAGCGCCACGTATGTACCTTCAACGCTTGTGTCACCCTGCACGAAGTCGGCTATGATGAAGTCTTCTTCCTTGGCTGCCTCGCCGTCTTCAAGGGAGCCGTACTGCTTGAGCAGATTCTCTTTCATCTCTTTCTTGGCCTGGTCGGAAATCCCTATATTATAATAAGGTATGACATCATCCTTGCTAAGCTCGAAATCCACCTTGGGAGCAAGGGCTATGTCGAACTTGAACTCGAAGTCGTTCCCGTTCTTCCACTCCACGCTTTCCTGACCCTCTGCAGGAAGCGGCTCACCGATCACCTTGAGGTCATTTTCCTTGATGAAATTGTTCAGAGACTCTGATATCAGGTCATTGACAGAATCCACCAGGCATGACTGGCCGTAGATCTTCTCAATGATACTCATAGGAGCCATACCTTTCCTGAAACCCTTGAGTTCGGCGGTACGCTTGTGCTCGTTCAGTCTTTTTCTCCTCTTCTCCGAATAATCATCCTTCCCGATGGAAAGCATGAGCTCGATATTGAGGTCATCGATTTTATTCTGTTCTATTTTCATGGTAATGATATTTGTTTTCTTGTTCATTCCCGGCATCCGGCACCGGCGCAGGATTGTCACTCAGGCAGTTCCCCGCATGTTCATCTGTCCCGGTCCGGAGCAAGGGCGCAAATATAAGCAATCTCCGTCTAAAATCAAAATTCAGGATTTGCGTCGCTGCGGCATCCGCTTTGGATAGGCTATGCGGGCATGATACACCTGCTGGAGGTAGGACTTGAGCACACTCTTGACAATATCCAACTCCTTCAGGGAAATGTCAGCCTCGTCGAACTGTCCTTCGGCCATTTTCGATTTCACTATATTCTCCACAAGGGATGAGACCGTCTCCGCGGAATAATCCTTCAGCGTGCGGGATGCAGCCTCCAGCGTATCGCAGAGCATGACGATTATCTGCTCCTTGGTACAAGGCTTCCTGCCCTTGTAATAGAAATCATCGGCATTGGCAGGGTCGCCTCCCGAAGAAATGTACTTGTTGTAGAAATATGCCGTACAGGTCGTTCCGTGATGTGTCATGATGAACTCCTTGACAATATCCGGAAGCTTGTACTTGTCGGCAAGGGCCATTCCGTCAGGGACATGCTTGATGATCTCGACGGCGCTTTCCCTCGGGGACAATCCGTCATGGTAGCGGACACCGAGAGTCTCATTCTCTATGAAACACTGCGGATTCGCCGTCTTTCCAATGTCGTGGTACATTGCCCCGGCCCTCACCAGGAGCACATTGGCATCAATCGAACGGGCCGCTGCATCAGCAAGATTCATCACCTGCAGAGAATGCTGGAAAGTACCCGGAGCCTTGTGGGCAAGCTCCCTCAGAAGCTTGTTGCTCGGGTCGGTCAGCTCCGCCAGCCTGTTGTTGGACACAAGCTGGAACATACGCTCGAAGAGGTAGATGAGCGGATACCCGGCCACAGACAGGAAAGAACCGATGAACAGGTACAGTATGTTCTTGTAGTCATGGAAGCCGCTGATGCCGTCTATCAGGCGGAAAGCGAAATACACAGTCACAATCACCAGGAAGACGATAAGGGCCGTGATGAACTGCTTCCAGCCTCTGTTGAACCTCTCTGTCACGAATATCGTGATGATGCCTGCCACAAGGTACATCACGAAGAACTCCACACCGTTATGCGAGAATATCAGCAGCGGGAGCAGGGCGAGGATATACACCGGAAGCACGACACGCTTCTTGAAGAAAGCCACCAGATACAAGGCTATCAGCGTGAAAGGCGTCATTGCCAGCAGTGTCGGATCGACTTTCTCCACCACAAGGGCAAGCACTGTGGCAAGCAGGTACACTGTAAGAAGATACAGATACTTGTTCATCTCCCCGAAGAGCCAGTCATTGGTGTAGTATATGGCGAAGAACAACACAGTGACGAGGGCCAGGGCCAGCAGAATGTTCCCTATCCACAGCAATATCCTCGGCCCGCTGTAGCCGAGGCTGTCCTCGTATTCCGCCTTGTAGGAATCCAGAAGCTGCTCGATCTCGGCCGTAATGATTTCACCTGTGGAGACTATGAGCTGCCCGGCATTCACCACGCCGGATGTCGGTGACACATAGTCCACGGATTCCTCATGGACAAGGTCTGTCGTCTGCCTGTCGAACAGCAGATTAGGCTTGAGAAGATCATAAAGTCCGGCAGCCCTGCACAGCGAATCCACATCACAGTTTATCTTGGATTCCGTCAGGAAGAGCAGGAGGAAATCCTTGGCCTCTGACATGGTGTAGACCTCGCTTGAAGGCACTTTCCTGGCACGGCGGTCCTTCTGGACGAAAATCACGTTGGCGTCGAACGTCTTCCCCTCGGGAAGATACTCGGAGCCGGATTCAGACACTATGCCTGTGTTGTACAGCCTGGCGAAGGCACTCAGTATCTCCGGCTTGTATCCATTGTTGTCTTTCAGGTCCAGCTGCTCCACGGCATCCAGCTGGTCATGGACTACAGCGTCCGAATACCTGAAATACGGGATGATGCTGGAACCGAGCAGGGACTTCTCCTCCTGTATCTGCGCATCCGTTTTCAGGATAGGGAAATCGAACTGCGCCACAAGAGGCTCATACATCCACGGTGACCCTTTCTTGTAGTCATAGTTGAACTTGCCCATCCTCGGGAATATCAGGAAGAGGATCACGAAAAGGATCGCAAGAGGCACGAAAACCTTGTACGGATTTTTGATCTTTATCATTTTCATCGGAATTCCTGTTTATGTTTCAGCGGGCTGTGGCGATAAGTCTCGGAAATGAATGCCGGCATGTCATACTGCTGCAGGAGACTGACAAACCTGCGGCACACGCCGCTTCCGGCACGTGATGTCACCGTGATAGCCAGGTCACCCTTGAAATTGACCGTGGATATGCCGAACGGGAACAGCGCAGGAGGCACTACAGGATAAAACTCCGTGATATACCGCAACATCGTCTCTGGTATTATCACATTACCAATGTTGCAGAGCGAATATGTGGCCGAGCGGGCATCTTCGTCGATTACCGACAGCATGGCTGCGGTCTTATCCTCCAGAGACCCCTTGCCAAGGATGCTGTCCAGTTCACTGATCCTCCGCTGGGCATTGTAGGCCAGCGCATCCGTCTTCAACTGTGCCTCAAGAAGCTTTTTCTGAGACATCAGGACAGTGGATACCGGGTAGTCGGCTATACGTCTGTTGTATGCCAGAGGCAGGTTCACGAAGAAAGGGCGGAAAGTCGTCGCCGGGAAATACTGGCGCAGGTTCACCTGGATATAGGATACGATATACTCCCCTGGAATATCGGCCTCCGGGAATTCCTCAAGCAGGGCCTGTGCGAAAAACGGGGATACCACTGTGGACGGCATGGACAGGTATTGCCTCGGCTCGCCCTTGACCTTCTGCAGAGGCATGTGAATACGTGTCACACAGTAGCCATCCTCCTGACTGCCGCATGGGACATGTGCGGATTTCGCATCCATGTACCATATAGGACGCGATGCAGGGATGTCATCCAGCCTGACGAAGGCGTCATCCGCCTCAATGTCATGATACTGGCTGTCTGCGGTGATGACACTGCCGTCATTCTCCACTTCATATCCCCCGAGCCTCAGATAGTGGAACAGCACGGCACGGACAAACGGTACAATGCCCTTCTCGTCCGTGAGGGCCCTGTGGAAATCGAAATACACTGTCTTGTGGTGCACGAACACCGCGAAGAGACATTCGTGTCCGAACGCGCCGGAAGCCGCAAAATCCTTTCTGTCCCTGACATGCAGCACACGGACCGGGCCTGTACGCCTGGCATAGGCCAGTGAGTCCCCGTCCCTCACCGCCTTCAGCCAAAGCTGCGGAAAGCGCGGCATAAGCTCATTCAAAGCCCGTTCAAGAAGAGGCCTGTCCACAGCCATGGTAAGCCCCACGACAAAACAGAAACCCATGTCCGCACCGTCATATCCCGAATAGAGATAGGTGCTTCCGAGAAGATCCGGAACGGTATATCCAGTACTTGTATCCATGATCTGCGGCTTACTTGTGGAACGGACTGTCAGGCTCCTTGGCCATATAGCTGAACTCAAGCCTGTCGGTAAGTGACGGCCAAAGATTGTGCATCAGGACCGTAAGCTTCCCTATCGGTGTCAGTATCATATGGGATTTCCTGCGTATCAGTCCTTTCGCAAGGTACATGGCCACCTTCTCCGCAGTCATCATCCTGCCTTCGTCGCGAGGAGTCTTGCCCTGAGGCGACCCGTCGGACGTAAGAGCGGCATTCCTGACATTGGAAGCAGTGAAACCTGGGGCAAATACCATCACATGCAGACCGTCATACAGGTGTTCGATCCTGAGCGTATCCAGGAATCCGCGTATGGCGTACTTTGAAGAAGCATAGCCGGTCCTGCCGGGCAGCCCTGAATATCCGGCGATGGATATGACGCCCACCACAGAGCCCCTGGACTGCAGCAGGTATGGCAGAGCATACTTGGTGCAATACACCGTACCCCAGAAATTGACATCCATCAGAGTCCTGATGACAGAAAGGTCCAGGTCACGGAACATAGCCCGCATGGACAGCCCGGCATTGTTCACCAGTATATCTATCCTGCCGAACTTCTCCACTGTCCTGTCGATAAGGTTCCTGCAGTCCGCTTCGACGGATACGTCGGCCCTGACATAAAGGACCTCGGTCTCGGACGACAGCTCCTCCGCTATTTTTGCGAGCTTGTCGGCAGACCTTGCGGCCAAAGACAGTTTCGCGCCGAAGGATGCGAATAATTTGGCAGAAGCCAACCCAATTCCTGAGCTGGCTCCTGTTATGATCATTACCTTGTCCTTGAAGAATTTACTGTTCATTCCGGAGTCTGCTAATGGATACCCATATCGACAATCTCGTCGCCGTCGTATTCTCCCCTTTCAAGCTTTGCCCTGATCTCGGCAAATGTCTTGAGGGTGTACTCCACATCCTCCATGGAATGTGCAGCCGTAGGAATGACCCTGAATATGATCATGCCCTTCGGTATGACAGGATAGATGACGATTGAACAGAATATCCCGTAGTTCTCCCTGAGGTCGACAGCCATCTTGGTAGCCTGTCCGACACCTCCCTTGATGGCCACCGGAGTGACACAGGCCTCTGCCGGACCGATATCGAACCCGAGCTCGCGGAAACCGTTCTGGAGGGCGCGGGTCACCTTGAAGAGCTTCTTTCTCAGCTCGTCGCCTTCAGCACTGCGGATGATTTCAAGCCTCTTGAGACCGCCCTCGACGAAGGCCATAGGCAGTGACTTGGCATATATCTGCGAACGCAGGTTGTATCTGAGGTAGTCTATGATGACCTTCGGTCCTGCGACAAAGCCTCCGATGCTTGCCATTGACTTCGCATAGGCACCGATATAGAGGTCCACCCCGTCCATGACACCGAAATGCTCCGATGTACCGCGGCCATGCTCTCCCATCACGCCGAAGCCGTGCGCATCGTCGATCAGGATCCTGAAATTGTATTTTTTCTTGAGAGCCACGATCTGGTCAAGGATGCCGAGTGCGCCGGTCATTCCGTAGACACCTTCCGTGATGAGAAGGATACCGCCTCCGGTCTCCTCGCACAGCTTGGTAGCCCTCTTCAATGTGGCCTCGCAGCTTTCTATGTCATTGTGACGGTATGTCATCCTCTTGCCCATGTGGAGGCGGGCACCGTCTATAAGGCAGGCATGTGCCTCAGAATCATATACGATGATGTCATGCCTGTCCATCAGGGCGTCAATCGTGGAGACTATTCCCTGATATCCGAAATTGAACAGGAATGCATCCTCCTTCTGCTCGAAATCGGCAAGCTCGCGCTCGAACTGTTCGTGAAGTGAAGTATGCCCCGACATCATACGGCTTCCCATAGGATATGCAAGTCCCCACTTTGCCGCAGCCTCGGCATCAGTCTTCCTCACCTCCGGATGGTTCGCAAGCCCGAGATAATTGTTGAGACTCCAGCAGAGGACCTCTTTCCCGCGGAATTTCATGTGAGGTCCGATCTCCCCTTCGAGTTTCGGATACATATAATAGCCGAAAGCCTTCTGTCTGTACTGTCCGAGAGGACCGCCTGAGTCTCTCGTAATTCTGTCAAAAATATCCATAACTAATATTAAGTTTTAATACATTTTCAATTCCGGCACCGCCGTTATCTTCCGGCAGGCGCGCCTTAAGCATCTACATTGGCATAATGGGCATTCTGCTCGATGAATTCCCTTCTCGGCGGCACATCATCGCCCATAAGCATGGAGAAAGTGCGTTCCGCCTCGGCTGCATTGTCTATCGTCACCTGACGGAGAAGCCTTCTCTCCGGATCCATGGTAGTCTCCCACAGCTGGACATCACTCATCTCGCCGAGACCTTTGTACCTCTGTACCGTCACGCCCTTCTCCGTACCCTTGCCAAGTTTCTCCGTAGCTGCACGGCGCTCGTCATCAGTCCAGCAGTAGATCTCTTCCTTGCCTTTCTTCACGAGATAGAGCGGAGGGGTGGCAAGATACACATAGCCGTTCCTTATCAGGTCAAGCATGTACCTGAAGAAGAATGTCAGTATCAGTGTGGCAATATGGCTTCCGTCCACATCGGCATCGGTCATGATGATGACCTTATGGTAGCGGAGCTTCGAGAGGTTCAGCGCCTTGTGGTCATCCTCGGTCCCGACAGTCACCCCGAGCGCAGTATAGATATTGCGTATCTCTTCACTCTCGAAGACCCTGTGTTCCATGGCTTTCTCCACATTCAGGATCTTACCCCTGAGCGGAAGGATGGCCTGCGTCATCCTGTCCCTTCCCTGCTTGGCCGTACCGCCTGCGGAATCTCCCTCGACAAGGAAAAGCTCGCACTTCTCCGGATCCCTGAGGGAACAGTCGGCAAGCTTGCCAGGCATGCCTGCTCCGGACATTACCGTCTTCCTCTGCACCATCTCGCGGGCCTTGCGTGCGGCATGCCTTGCCGTCGCTGCAAGTATCACCTTGTCCACAATCGCCCTGGCATCCTTCGGATTCTCCTCCAGATATGCCTCAAGGGCTGAAGCCGTGGCCTGAGAGACTGCAGAGACCACTTCACCGTTGCCGAGCTTGGTCTTCGTCTGACCCTCGAACTGAGGCTCTGCCACCTTCACTGAAATGACAGCCGTAAGGCCTTCCCTGAAATCGTCTGCGGCAAGGTCGAACTTGAGCTTGGAAAGGAGGTTGTTCTTGTCGGCATAGTTCTTCAGTGTCCTCGTAAGGCCCATCTTGAAGCCCTGGAGATGCGTACCTCCCTCTATGGTGTTGATATTGTTCACATAAGAATAGATCTTCTCCGAGAAGCCGGTATTGTACTGCATGGCGATCTCGATAGGAATGATCTTGTCTGTCTCAAGGTAGATAGGATGCTCTATGAGCTTCTCGGCGCCTCCGTCAAGATAATTCACGAATTCCTTGAGACCTTCCTTCGAATAGAAGACTTCGCTGCGGAAGCTGTCGGTAGGATTGCCGTTCTCGTCCAGCACATGCTCCCTCTTGTCCGTAAGGGTAAGGCTGATTCCCTTGTTCAGATAGGCGAGTTCGCGGAGCCTTGCAGCAAGAGTGTCGTATTTGTATACAGTCGAGACCGTGAATATTTCCGGATCGGGATGGAAAGTGATGGTAGTGCCCGTATCGTCTGCCTCGCCGGCCACCTTGACATCATAGAGGGGCTTGCCCTTGGAATATTCCTGGACGAACACCTTGCCCTCCCTGTGGATCTCGGCCTTCAGATAGTCGGAAAGCGCATTCACGCATGATACACCCACACCGTGAAGACCGCCGGACACCTTGTAGCTGTCCTTGCTGAACTTTCCGCCCGCATGAAGGACAGTGAGGACCACCTCAAGGGCGGACTTGTGCTCCTTCTCATGCATCCCGGTAGGAATGCCTCGGCCGTTATCCCTGACTGTTATGGAATTATCACTGTTGATAGTCACTTCTATATCCGTGCAGAAACCTGCAAGAGCCTCATCGATACTGTTGTCTACCACCTCATACACAAGATGGTGCAGACCTCTCTCCCCTATGTCCCCGATATACATCGAAGGTCTTTTCCTCACGGCTTCAAGGCCTTCAAGCACCTGGATACTGCTCGCGGAATACTGGGCTTCCGCACTATTATTCACTTCGTTCTCGCTCATTTTTACAGAAAAATATTAAACGGACAAATTTAATAATTTTCTTACAAATTCAAGCAAATTCCAGCCGTAAAATAGATGCCGCTCTCCGAATAGAGAGGTGTCTTCTGGATAGTCATGTCAAGCAGGTTCCCGCCGCGGACCCATAAGGAAAATTTGCGTGTGAAGGCATATTCGAACTTCACTCCCAGGTCCGCATAGCCGGGTATCACCGTCGGAGTGCTCACGGACATGGCAGGGACTGCCACAGATCCGTACCTCGCTGTAGAGAAACCGCAGTCTGCGCCGAAGAAGATGCGCTTCTTCCAGTTGTACATGACGTCCACATAGCCAGAGAAGGCAGAAGGAGCGAGCAGGATGCTGTTCCTTCCCGCCACGTCAGTGGACCTGTACTCGATCCATCCGCCGGCAGACACATCCTGGGACATCCATGAGAAATCAAGCCTTGTGAAGAACATCTGCCATGGCGAATATGCGATGCCGGCATACATCCTCTCACCAAGAAGCGTCACTGTCGGAAGAGGGGCGCTGCCGAAATTCCTGTATCCCGCACTCAGGTCATACCGGAAGCGGGAAGCGATATTGCCCCTGATCCCGGCAGAGAAGGATATGCGCTCCACGGTATTGTCCAGCAGAGGCGCTCCCGAAGCCATATTATATAAAGGTGTGACATGGTGCTCCGAATCCAGGACCGATGAATAACGGTTGATGTCAGGACCACCGCCTACAGTCAGGTAGACATCCATATACTTCCGGATGGCAGAGAGGCTGACAGTGATGTCAGGATAGATGACCTGTCCCCGCACCATGTTCATCGGGACAGGATTGCCCGCCCTGTTGCCGCTGAAAAGAAAAGCGAATTTCACTCCCAGATCCACATTCCAGATGCCCCCGGAATACAGGTAACGCGGACTCATGGTCACATTGCCGGCATCGGAATTGAATACGGCGCCGTACAGGGCATAGTCCAGGCCGAGACCGAGAAGGAACGAATGCCCTGAGCCGAAAGCGCCTCCGAGTGAGGCCGACAAGGTCAGGTCATGTTCCGTCAAGAAATTGCGCCCGGCACCGGAATATGTGAACTTGTCCTCCGCATACCGGTAGCTCGCATCGACATCATATACGAAATGATTCTCCACCCTGTGTTTGGATGCAACGCCGAAGTCCAGTTCAAGACCGTCATACCCCCTTGTGACAGTGGTGTCCCTGAGCGCCGTGCCGTAATACCCGGCCCGGAAATCCATGATGCCGGTCTCCCAGTCCAGGGAACCTGCCACACCGGCTTCTGTCAGAAGATCATGCCCGGAGAAACGGGCACCGGTAGGACGGATGGCCGCCTCATCAGAGGACATGTCAAGGCCCAGGGCCCTGTAATTGCCCACATAGGAGCGGTGTCTGGCATAAAGGGAAAGCCTGAACATGTCGTTCCTGACAGGAGACCATACAAGGTCCAGTTCAGGATGCAGGCTGTACCCGGCCCCTGCTCTCAAATAGAATTTCCGCTCACCGCTGTATCCCGGTGCGATGTCCATGTCCATAAGGAACGGGCGGAATTCATACGCTCCCTTGAACGGGCTGTCGAACACCGAATAGTCAAACTGGAGATTGAACCTGAGCACACTGTCCGGGAGGGCCATGTCCACAGACGGCTTGTCCAGGTCCATCAGAGTGCCACGGTACTCCCTGGAGACCTCCACGGTAGGGTTAAGGTCCTGCGCAGCCGCAGACAATGGCAACATCACCGCCGCAGAAAGCGGCACTATATATTTCCTGAGCAAAATATTCATCACCGTATTCATTTTAGTTCATGACTTCCGCAGTCCCGTCCGCACTGTCTTCAGACATCAGTTCCTTCAACTTGCCAAGCCGCATCTGCACGCTCTGGAGGATATCGTCGTTTCCATCCTCCGGGACATAGCCCTCGGCAACGCTTTCGAACGTAGCCTTGGCCTGCTCCAGATTGCCAGTCTCCACGAAGGCGTCTCCAAGGACAACGAACGCCTTGGCAAGCCAGTAGTTCTCCCCTGTTCCAGAATCGGAGAAGGCATACACCATGTTCTCCACTTCCTCGAACTCTCCCCTGTCATAGCTGTCCTGTATCAGCATGTACGAAGCCTCGGCACCTTCCGGAGTGTCAGGAGACTTGGCCAGCCTGGCAAGAAGTATGAACGCCTCATCCCTGCGGGAAGTGGCAAGCAGAGACTTGGCCCTGACATATTCGGCCTCGCACACAAGCTCGGGAGCAAGGGTCTGGAAATCCTTCTGCAGACGCCATGAGCTGCTGACAGCCTTGTCGTACATGCGGGCCCTGTATGCGGAGCGCATCATCCCGGTCAGCGACTTGAAGCGGATATCAGCATCGGCAGTCTTGACATACAGGGAGTCATACGCATTGAAAGCGTCCTCGTATTTCTGGAGAGAATAGGACAGTTCGGCATAATTGAAAGCCGCCTGGCCTGCAAAAGGACCCGGGCCCGCCTTTATCACCTTCAGATAATGGTCGCACGCAGTCTCGGGCTGGCCTGACATCCGGTAGCATTCCCCGAGATAATATTCGGCATTTGACACCATCTTTCCGGAAGGATACTTGCCCAGATATGAATTCAGCGACGTTATTGCCTTCGGCAAGTTTCCGGAAAGGAAAATCTGCTCCGCCGCATTGTAGATCATCGTCTCCTTCTCGTCTTCGGTCTTAAGGGACGAACGGCCTATGCTCTCTATGTACGCCAGATACTCTTCCGGAGCATTCCTTGATTTGTATATGGACTCGATGGCCAGCAAGGCGGCATCAGCATATTCCGACAGCGGCATGTCCTCCACCACCTTCTTGTAATATGACAGTGCCTTGGCGTCATCCGACTTGTTGCGGTATATCATGCCCAGTTCTATATATGAACGGGCGATATATATGCTGTCCCTGACATTCCCTGCAAGGGTGTTGAAGCATTCGGCCGCCTCGCCGGACTTGCCCGCCGTGACAAGAGACCGTCCGAGCTCGTACATTGCCTCCGGATAGAAAGACGAAGATGGAGAAGCCTTCCTGACATTTGACAGCAGGGAGACTTTCCTGGAATTGTTGCCGGCAAGGCCATACGACATGGCGGCCTGGTAGTAAGGATATATGTCGTTGACATCGAAATAATCCTTCAGGACATCGTCATAGGCCTTGACAGCATCACTGTACCTCTGCTGCATGAACATGCAGTCACCGTAGCGGAGCAGCGCGTCCTTCCTCCATGTCGCAGGAGTCTCCGACAGATAAGTGGAGAACCAGTTGGAAGCATAGGCGAACTCGCTCTTCTTGAGATAGCAGTAAGCTATGTTGAACGGCACAAGCCGGGATTCCTCCTTACCGTACAGGGCGGAAGTATTATACAGGTCCATAAGCACGTCAAGCGCATTGTCGTACTGGCCGGAACGGTAATAAGCTTCGGCAAGCCAGTATCTTGACATCTGGTTGAAATATGTCCTCCTGTCAGAATAATACCCTGCGGCCCTGAGACATTCCACGGCAGCCCGGTAAGAACCGGAAGAAATGAGCTGATGTGCCCGCAGATAATTGGCTTTCATGTAATTGGACTTCATGTCCGGATCCAGCTCATCTATCTCGTCATAGGCCGCGATGGCCCCTGCGTAATCCCTGTTGTAAAGTGCGGCTATGGCTATATAGCTGTAAATCAGCTCCCTTTTCCCGGTATCGGAATAAGCCCTGAGGTAGTCGTAGAAGACAGAAGTGTCCGTGTTCAGGTCAAAAGCAAGCTTCGCATAATTGAAGAATGCATCCTCCTTGATGGCCGGGTCGTAGCCAGGCTCTGACGCCTCCTTGAACGCACCCATCGCAGCCACCTTGTTGCCTGTCCGGATATAACTGTACCCGAGATGGTAGCTGGCGATCTGGCCCAGAGAATCTGTCCTGTCGGTCATCCTGGAAAAATTCTCTATGGCCCCGCGGTAGTCCTTGACAGCATAAAGGACAGATCCCGCATAGAAATAATCCGATCTTGATGACGGGGACAGCGAGCTGCGGCTGATATCAAAATACTTCCTCGCCCCTTCATTGTCCCCGAGGACAAGGCACGCCTCCGATATGAACCTTGCAATATACGGCTTCTTGTCATCCTGAACCATAGCCATCACCTCCGGACCGTCCTTGCGCACCGTCTCGTATTCCTTGAGCATGAAGCGGCATTCTACCAGATAGAAGGACGCCATTTCCGTGAAACGGCTGTCCGATGACGCCTTCTCAAGCCAGTATGCGGCATCAGAGAAGTCCTCTTTCTCATAATAGATATAGCCCAAGGCATACTGGGCAGGGGCAGTATAGTCGGAATGTGCCCTCATGGTCAGATCCTTGAACCTGAGAAGCGCCCTGTCAAGATACCTCAACTCGAAGTCGCAGTACGCCCGCTTGAACTGGAATTCAGGCACCTGGCTCCTGTAGAGCTGATGGCGGGACAGCTGCCCGAATTGCTCGGAAGCGCCCTGGAAGTCCTTTTCGTCAAACAGATTGAGCGCATACCTGTACCAAATCTGAGGCATCAGGGAGGAAGAATGGCACCTATCCTCCATATCCTCTATAAGTCTCTCATAGCCAGGCACCTTCAGATATGTCGCGTTCAAGACATAATAGCCGTACGCGCTTTCGTCCCCGGTCTTTCCTGCTATTTCCCTGAACAGAATCATGGACTCCCCGTACAGTCCCTTCCCGAACAGCCGGAGTGCCTCCCTGTATTCCCTGGAGACATGCCTTGAGTCGCCTTCCCGATTCCCGTAAGGCATGACCTGCGCCGTGGCACAGAAGCAGGAAACTGCCAATACAAGTACTGATGTCAATCTGAATTTCATCGGATTTCCCTTAAAATATTCCAAAACCGCACAAAAGACGGCACGCATATACCCGAAAACCGTTTCGGATAACAGCCCGTCGATTGGATTTTACAAAAATAGACTTTTTTTTTCTATATTTGTCAAATTACAGTTGTTTAAGAACAATCAGATGGAAGAGAGAGAACCTGTCATATCATTGAGGAATGCGGATATCTGCGGCGGCGAGAACACGGTCCTTTATGGCGTGGACATGGACGTCTACCCAGGAGACTTCCTCTATATTGTAGGCAAGGTCGGGACCGGCAAGACCTCCATCATCCGTACGATGATTGCGGAGAGTCGCCTGACAAGCGGAGAAGGAAGGGTCTGCGGATTTGATCTCAGGAGCATGAAAGACAAGGAAATACCGTTCCTGCGAAGACATCTCGGAGTCGTATTCCAGGACTTCCAGCTCCTTATGGACAGAAGCGTGGAAGAAAACCTTGTCTTCGTCCTGAAGGCCACGGGATGGAAGAACAGGGATGACATAAACAGGCGCATTCCGGAGGTGCTCGAAGCCGTAGGCATGTCGCACAAGGCACACAGGATGCCGCACCAGCTCTCGGGCGGTGAACAGCAGAGGGTGGCCATTGCACGCGCGCTCCTGAACAGGCCGGAAGTGATACTTGCCGATGAGCCTACGGGCAACCTGGACAGCGAGACTGCTGAAGGGATCATGGACCTGCTGACAAGCATAAACAGAGAGAGAGGCACCGCAATAGTGATGGTCACACACAACCTTGCCCTGCTCGGCAAATATCCCGGAAGGGTGATGGTCTGCAAGGACGAGACCTGCACTGAAGCCGATGCAGAAAATACCGGAGAAAGCATATGACACTGAAGGAACGGTATGCAGGTGTCCTGGAATGGTTCGGCAGCAACATGCAGGATGTCGGGACAGAACTGAAGTACGACACGCCATTCCATCTGCTCATAGCAGTGATTCTGTCCGCGCAATGCACTGACAGGCGCGTGAACATGCACACTCCCGATATTTTCAGGAAATACCCGCTGCCGGAGACATTGGCCAAAGCCGATGTGGCGGAAGTCACTGAAGACATCAAGTCAATCACCTTCCCGAACAACAAGGCAAGACACCTTGTCGGCATGGCACAGGTCCTGCTGGACAGATTCGGAGGCACAGTCCCTTCCGATCCCGAAGACCTGATGCAGCTGCCTGGTGTAGGACGGAAGACAGCCAACGTGATAGCATCCGTAGTATATGACAAGCCGGTGATAGCGGTGGACACCCATGTTTTCAGGGTGGCGAGGAGGATAGGCCTGTCATGCGGAAAGACGGTGGAAGAGGTGGAAAAGGACCTGACCGCCAATATACCTCCGGAGCTCAGGCCGAAGGCACATCACTGGCTGATCCTGCACGGACGCTATGTATGCAAGGCCAGGAAACCGGACTGCAGCGGCTGCCAGATAAGACAATGGTGCAAGACTTGTACGGCGGATGAACGGGACAATGGACAATAAACGAATCAAATGATGACTTTTACATCCGAAAACATACTGCTGATAATCTCAGTGCTGATATTCAGCAGCATTCTCATAAGCAAGGCAGGCTACCGCTTCGGTCTGCCGTCCCTCCTGCTTTTCCTCGTGGCGGGGATGCTCTTCGGGGTGGATGGTCTCGGACTGCAGTTCGACGATGTGAAACAGGCCCAGTTCATAGGCATGTGTTCGCTGTGCGTGATACTGTTTTCAGGAGGAATGGAGACCAAGATATCTGAAATACGGCCTGTGCTCGCACCAGGACTTGTCCTGTCCACAATCGGAGTCATGCTGACCACAGTGTTCACCGGGCTGTTCATCTATCTGCTCTCAATCTGGGAATCCTGTCCGATAAACCTTCCGCTTGTCACGTGCCTCCTGCTTGCGGCCACCATGTCGTCAACCGACTCTGCCTCAGTGTTCAACGTACTGAGAAACAGTAAGATGAGGCTCAAGAACAATCTTCAGCCGATGCTTGAGCTGGAGAGCGGAAGCAACGACCCCATGGCATTCATCCTGACCATCATCCTCATACAGCTTGCGAACAGCCTCACAGGCGTCCCGGGAAGTGCCGAGGTGGACACATGGGGAGTGGTGCTGGACGCCTTCAAGACACTGCTGCTGCAGTTCGGGGCAGGCATCCTCGGAGGTGTGGTCTTCGGATTCGCCAGCGTATGGTTCCTCCGCCGTGTCGGGCTGAACAATGCGCCGCTCTACGCCATCCTGCTCATGAGCGTGATGTTCTTTTCCTATACCGCGACCACCTACCTTTCAGGCAACGGCTATCTTGCCGTCTATATTGCGGGCATAATCATCGGCAACAACACAATCCCGTACAAGAAGGACATACTCTCGTTCTTCGACGGGATGACCTGGCTCGTCCAGATATTCATGTTCCTTATCCTCGGCCTGCTCGTGAACCCTCATGAAATGATGAAGACAGCTCCCGTAGCCCTCCTTATCGGGCTGTTCATGATCATCGTCGCGCGACCGCTAAGCGTCTACATCGGCCTGGCTCCGTTCCGCAAGATCCCGGTAGCGTCCAAGACATTCATATCATGGGTGGGACTGAGAGGCGCCGCACCTATCCTGTTCGCCACATACCCTGTCGTGGAAAACGTCCCGGGTGCGGACCTGATATTCAACATCGTGTTCTTCATCACGCTCCTGTCCCTCGTCCTTCAGGGCAGCTCTATCACGGCTGCGGCCAAAATGCTCAGGCAGAACGACGAGACTCCGGTGGAAGAAGAGAACACATTCGGTGTGGAAGTGCCGGAAGAAGCCGGGAAACTGGCTGAAATCACCCTTACGGAAGAATCCCTGCTGCACGGCAACACCCTGAAAGAGCTGAAGCTGCCGGCAGGAATGCTTGTGATGATGATCAAGAGGGAAGACAAATTCATAGTACCAAACGGCACAGTCGAATTGAAAGCCGGAGACAAGCTTCTGATAATCAGCGATTCGTCGAGCGCTTCATAACCATGGTCCTGTCTACACAGGATGGAATTTCGTCCAGGTAATGGGATACGAAGACAAGAGTAACCTCCGGATCAGAGCAGTACTCGTCTATTATGGCCTTGGCGAGGGCCTTCTTCCCTGCGTCCAGTCCATGGAAAGGCTCGTCAAGTACAAGCATCTCCGGAGATTTCACGAATGCCCTGGCAAGAAGGACCAGCCTCTGCTCGCCGTATGATATCCTGAGGAAAGACCTGTCAGCCAGCTTCTCCGCATGAAAGATTCCCAGCCATGACAAGGCTGCGGCACTCTGCTCTTCCGTACACTTGTGCGAAAGGCCCGTTGAATCACGGAATCCGCTTGCGACTACCTCCAGACACGGGATGTCCTCCTGATAACAGGAGTGCACATCAGGGCTGAGATAGCCGATACGCCTCTTTATGTCCCAGATACTTTCGCCGGATCCCCTTTTGCGTCCGAAAATGGAAATGTCGTTCGCATAAGCCTGGGGATTGTCCCCGCAGACAAGGCTGAGCAATGTGGACTTCCCGGAACCGTTGCCTCCCGTAAGGGCCCAATGCTCCCCTTTCCGGACAGACCAGTCCACTCCATCCAGTATCATGACACCTCCGTATTTCACCGATACATGCTTCAGTTCAAAAGCATATCCGTAGTCACCCGGCCTGACTGGCAAGGGCCAGAGATGTTTTCCGTCCGGGGACATCTCGGGAAGACATGACGACGGCATTCCGAACAGACGTTTCTGAAGCGCGGTATCCGATAGAAAAACATCCCTGGACACGGGTGCAAGAAGCTCCCTGTCCATCACCGGGAGCACCTTGTCCACCCATTCCGGGATATCCTGAGGCCGGTTTACGACAATGACAGTCTGGAGGCGCCCCTTGTCTTTCAGCTCCGAAAGCATGGCATCCAGCACCTTGCGCGATTCCTCGTCAAGTCCGATAAAGGGATTGTCCAGGACAAGGACTTCCGGACCGGACATGAGAGCCCTTGCTATCAGCAATTTCCGGAGTTCGCCGCTTGAAAGCGATATTATGCGCCTGCCCGTCAGCTCCCGCACTCCGGACAGCAAGGCATATTCATTCCCGGCAATGTCTCCGCAGCCCTCAAACAATGAAGCCGCCAGAGGGGATTCCCCGGCATCACGGGAATTCCACCGCTGCTGGTAATACATGTTCCCTGCACAGGAAACAGAGTATATGTCACGGAAGAAAAGCGACCGTACGGCACCGCCCGGGATACTGCGTCCGTCAACGGCGGAATACCTCACATGCCCCTCTTTCAAAGCCACACTTCCCTGGACATGGTTTGTAAACAATGTCTTGCCGGCGCCATTGGGACCGATGACAGCCCAGCACTCGCCATCGCCCATCTTCCACGACAAAGGTTCCCTGAACCGGAATTCAGGGAACCTTGCAACTGCGTTCTCGACAGTTATCTCCATGACGGGAGGCAGGGATCATTTGATGAACTGTGCCCTGAGCTTCTCAATCTTGGCATCGGCATCATCTCCCTTGGCGCCGAAATAGAACTTGATCTTCGGCTCGGTGCCGGACGGCCTTACGGAGACCACATCTCCCTCAGCATTGAAGAACTGGAGAACATTGGACTTCGGCAGCCCAGTCTCTTCCGGCTTGTTGTAGTCTATCACCTTCACCACAGGAGAACCCGCAAGCTCTGCAGGAGGGGTCTCGCGAAGATCAGACATGATCTTGGCTATCTCCTCGACACCGGACTTGCCCTTACGCACAAGCGAAGTCAGAGACTCCCTGTAATACCCGAATTCCTTGTAGATATTCTGGAGATACTGGTACAACGTAAGTCCCTGGTCTGCAGCCCATGCAGCGCACTCGGCCACCATTGCGCAAGAGATAGGGGCATCCTTGTCACGGACGAACTCGCCGATATTGAACCCGTAGCTTTCCTCGCCTCCGCAAATGAACTCGCCCTTGCCTTCATTGCGGCGGACGATGTCAGCGATATACTTGAAGCCGGTAAGGACATTATATACCTTCACCCCGTATTTCTCGGCTATGGCACGGATAAGCTCCGTGGTCACGATAGTCTTGACGACATACTTGGAGGAATCAATCTTGCCCAGTTCGCTCCATCTTGTGAGGATATAGCTGGTAAGCATCGCTCCTGTCTGATTGCCGTTGAAAAGCACCATCTTGCCGTTATTGTCACGTACGGCGATACCCAGACGGTCGGCATCGGGATCCGTAGCAAGCACCAGGTCGGCCCCTTCCCTGTCAGCTACCTTCACTGCCATCTCAAGTGCGGAAGATTCCTCCGGATTCGGAGACTTGACAGTAGGGAAATTGCCGTCGCTGACATCCTGCTCAGGGACATGGTACACGTTCTCGAAGCCGAGCCTTTTCAGAATGGCAGGGACGATATGCACTCCGGACCCGTGAAGAGGAGTGTACACGATCTTGATGTCCTTGTGCCTTGCCCTTGACTCAGGCGAAAGCATGAGAGTGAGCACATCATCCATGTACGCGTTGTTCATCTCGTCGCCCATCACCTCGATGCCGCCTTCCTTGCCGTCAGCCTTGTATTTCACCATCGACGGGTCGGTGATGGCGTTGACCTCGGCCACGATATCCTTGTCGACAGGCGATATGATCTGCGCCCCGTCTGACCAGTACACCTTGTATCCGTTGTATTCCTTGGGATTATGGGAAGCAGTCACCATGACGCCGGCGGTGGCATGTTTCTTCCTCACGGCATAGCTCAGGAGAGGCACCGGATGAAGGCAGTCATATATGTACACATGGATGCCGTTGGCAGAAAGCACCTCTGCCGTGATCTTGGCGAAGGCATCGCTGTTGTTCCTGCTGTCAAAGGATACGCACACGCTGTGGCTGTCACCCGGAACATTCTTCAGTATATAATTCGCAAGTCCCTGTGTGGCCATGGCGACAACATACTTGTTCATCCTGTTCGTGCCGACACCCATCACACCGCGGAGTCCGCCTGTACCGAACTCAAGATTCCTGTAGAAAGCATCCTCCAGACCGGCAGGGTCCGTGTCCATAAGTCTCTTGACCTCGGCCTTGGTCTCCTGGTCATAGTTGCCGTCCAGCCAGCTCTGGGCCACCTCTCTGTAATTCTTTTCCATAATCGTTTCTTAGTTTAAATATAGTGTTGAAATTAAATTCGGTTCACATCTTACAAATTTATCAAATATCCGCAATAAATGATAATTTTGCAGCAGAAAATCATCTTTTCCAATGGAAAGTTTTCCGGAATTCATCATAAGGAACGAGAATGCGGATACTGCACGGCTGCTGCTTGCAAGGGACAGATATCCGGATATCGACATGAGCCTGGCCGCAAGCACGATAGAAGTGAGGAAAAAGCTGCACAGGAAGGTGCCTGCATGGTACTCATGTCCCGGACTTGTCTACCCCCGCAGGCTGAGCGGAGAACAATGCAGCTCCGAAATGACGGCAAGATACAAGGCCGCCCTTGCATTATCGCTTCACGAAGAGGACATCAAGGCGCACCGGGATGGCGGAGACCCTGGCGGCAATGCAACTGATGCTGGCAAGGCAAGACCGAGAATCGCAGACCTGACAGGAGGCCTGGGAGTGGATTCCTGGGCTTTCTCGGCAGTTGCGGAAGCCGTCCTCTACAACGAGATGGACAGAGTCCTTGCGGATGCGGCGGAAAAGAACTTCAATGCACTCGGCTGCACGAACATCTCCGTCAGCAGCCTCATGCTTGCATCTGAAAGCGGACACGGAGACAAGACAGTGTCACCGGAGGAAATATCGGAGACATTCCGCCCCGACATAATATTCCTGGACCCGGCAAGACGCGACGGAGACGGATCCAAGGTCTTCCTTCCTGAACAATGCAGCCCTGACATCATCGGGCTGAAAGACAGCCTACTCAGAGCATGCCGCCACGTGATGGTCAAGCTCTCCCCCATGGCCGACATCAGCATGCTGCTCGACAGACTGGGCAGGGAATGCCGCCAGCTGCACATACTTGAATACGGCGGAGAATGCAAGGAAATAATCGCAGTACTTGACAGGGACTTCAGCGGAGAGTGCTCCATCCTGGCAGCTTCCGCCGCCGGGCCGGATTCCTGGTCAGCCATGACCTTCAGCCCGACCGGAATTGCGGAAGCCGCTCCGGTGACAATGACAGGATATGAGATGCTGTCGTGCGGAGCCGTGCTCTTCGAGCCAGGCAAGGGCCTTATGAAAGCCGGTGCGTTCAATCTTCTGTGCCGGATGTTCCCGATGAAAAAGCTCGGCATCTCGACACATTACTATATATTGTCAGACAAATCACTGATTGACAGCCGCCTGAAATACCACGGCAAATTCTACTCCATCATCGGGACCGCACCGCTGAACAACCGCAATATCAAGGATTTCGGCAAAAAATACCCGCACTGTGAAGTCACGGCGCGGAACATCCGGATGGATTCCGACACTTTGAGAAAGAAGCTCGGTACATCAGGCGGTGGGACGGAACATGTCTTCGGACTCCGGTGCGACCTGCCGTCCGGTCCGGAAAATATTCTGATTGCCGCCGTGAGAATCTGACAGGTCAAAACTTGCCTGTCCCGTCAAAACAATGCGTGCAAAGCCTGCACTTCGGCAGCCCTATGGCTTCCACAAGAGTCTCTATAGTATTGAATTTGAGCGAAGTAAGCCCAAACATCCCTGCTATCTTGTCCACCATCCTCTTGTACTCCGGAGTGGAGGGGTCAGAGTACTTTTCGAGATTCTTGTCAGCATCGCCTTCGAGTTCCTTTATCACCCTCCTGGTAATAAGCTCCATATCCGTCTTGCTGGCAGAGAAGCCTATGAACGGGCATCCATACACAAGCGGAGGGCATCCGATACGCATGTGCACCTCCCTGGCACCATAGTCATAAAGGACCTTGACATTGTCTTTCAGCTGTGTGCCGCGGACGATGGAGTCGTCACAGAATATTATCCGCTTGCCCTCAAGCATCGCCCTGTTCGGGATAAGCTTCATCTTGGCTACAAGCGACCTGCGCTCCTGGTTGCTCGGAGTGAAGCTTCGCGGCCATGTCGGGGTGTATTTGGTGATTGCCCTGTGATAAGGTATGCCCTTCCCTTCTGCATATCCGAGTCCCTGGCCTATGCCGGAATCCGGTATGCCACACACGAAATCTGCCTCGGAATCATCTGCAGACCCCATCTTGTAACCACTCAGGAAACGCACCTGCTCGACATTCCTGTCTTCATAGCTTGATGTCGGGAAACCGTAATATACCCACAGGAACGAGCATATCTGCATTTCCTTCTCCGGAGCCTTGATCTGCTCCACATGGTCGGGATAGAGGCGGACAATCTCTCCCGGGCCCAGATAGCGCTCCACCTCGAAATCAAGGTTCGGGAAACTGCATGATTCGCTGGTGGCCGCATAAGCCCCGTCCTTCCGGCCTATCACTATCGGTGTCCTGCCGAGCCTGTCCCTGGCGGCGATGATTCCGTCTTCGGTCAGGATAAGCATGGAACAGGACCCCTTGATCCTTGCGAAGACATTCTCTATGCCTTCCCTGAAGGTCTTCCCCTGTATGATAAGAAGGGCTATAAGCTCCGTCTGGTTTGTCTTCCCTGAACTCAGCTCCGAGAAATGCATGTTGCGGGACAGCAGCTCCTGCTCAATCTCCTGCAGGTTCACCACCCTCGCCACAGTGACGATCGCGAACTTGCCGAGATGGGAATTCAGTACTATCGGCTGCGGATCCGTATCGCTGATGACACCTATGCCGGCATTGCCCGTGAACTTGTCCAGGTCATCTTCGAACTTGCTGCGGAAATACGAACTTTCAAGATTGTGGATGGACCGCTTGAAACCGTCTTCCAGACTGTATGTGGCCATGCCGCCGCGTTTTGTTCCCGTATGCGAATTATAGTCAGTGCCGTAGAAAAGGTCATTGACGCACTTTTCCCTGGCAATAGTACCGAAAAAGCCTCCCATAAAGAAAATTTTTGACGGGCAAAGATAATAATTTTCGGCGACGCCGGAACAAAAAAGATGGGGGCCGCATCAAAACATTCATTTTGACACAGCCCCACGTCTTTCGAAGAAAGACATTTGAGGGTGACCAAAAGTCACTTTTGAGTCACCCTCCTTACATCGGACTTCGTCCTCTATAGTGATAATTCCCTGAAATTCATTCCATTCATTTCATCGAATTCACGTTAAACTATCTTAGACGATACTCTGTCATACCGCTTTCTTCTCCTTCACCCTTACAAGTTTCTCCTTCAGGACATCGAGACAGTCCACGACCGCATCCTCAAACGTCCTTGCATTCCTCTCTACCACGACATCATTGCCCGGCACCTGCACCTGCACCTTCACATTCTTGTTCTCGTGCTCAGGAAGCAGTGACAACGTGACGTCCACACCGATGATCTCATCGTAGAATTTAGGCAATTTGGACAGCTTCTTCTCTACAAAGTCCAGCAGTTTCTGATCAGCATTGAACTTGATGGATTGTACTCTAATCTCCATTTTTACCTCCGTTTTTAGCCCGTGGGTGGGCGGATTCATAAACACTTTTCAGTTTCTCGATGGAATTGTGCGTGTAGACCTGCGTGGCTGCAAGCGAGGAATGTCCCAGGAACTCCTTAATGGAATTCAGGTCCGCGCCGTCATCAAGAAGCTCTGTCGCGACGGTATGCCTGAGGACATGCGGGGATTTCCTTCCGGAAAAGCCTCCTGCACTGCCAAGCTCCTGCCTTACAATCCTGTCAACAAGCTCCGGATATACCGGCTTCCCTTTCGCCGTCACAAACATTGGCGAAGACAGACCGCGCGCACTTCCGTCCATCGTGTCAACTGCATGTAAATATAATGAAATTTCCTGACAATAGGAAGGCAATAGCGGAATTTCACGCATTTTGCCGCCTTTGCCCCTCACGCGCATCACCTGACGGGAAAAATCCACGTCACCGCGTCTCAGTCCCACCAGTTCAGAGCGGCGGATACCGGTATTGTACAATGTAGAGACCACAGCCCTGTGGAACCTCCGCACATAGCCCTCCCCGGTAAGATCCGGTACATCGGAAGCGAAGACATCCGTACGCCGGAAATAATTCCTCATGTCCTCCTCCCTGAAAAATTCCGGCAGCCGCCTCTCCATCTTCGGTCTCCTGACCATGTGGACAGGATTCGCTTCAATGACCCCGTTCTTCATCAGGAAGCGGCAGAAACCGCTCAGCACAGATATATGGAGGTTGACAGTCCGGGCCTTCATCCCTTTGTCCAGAAGATCCACCTCATACCCCCTTATCATATTGGGTATCAGGGAAGCGACAAGCTCGTCATCATTTTCCGGCCCGGCATAGGCGCAGAAATTAGCCAGGCTTGACGCATAGATGTCCCTGGTCCTGGAGGAATACCGCCTGACAGTGGAAACGTAGGTGATATACCGGTCTATGAGGCTGCTTTCCATATCCCGGCATCATTCAGGCATCCCGGCCTTACCCGGCACCTCGGTCAGTCCCATTTCGGCAGCCCGGGCTCTCATAAGCCGGTCCGCCTGGGTGAAATCATTTTCTATCACACCGTCCAGGATGGCATTCTTCACATATTCCTTGAGCTCGCCTATCTGCCGGCACGGAGGAATCCCGTAAAGCTCCATGATATACTCTCCGGTGACAGGATTCTTGAAATTCCTTATGGCATCCTTGGCTTCCACCTCCGCAAGCTTGTGCCTCACAAGTTCGAAATTGCGTTTCAGCCTCTCCACCTTACGCGGATTCTTGGAAGTGATGTCCGCATTGCACAGAAGCATGAGGTCGTCTATGTCATTCCCGGCATCGAACAGAAGACGCCTCACGGCAGAGTCGGTCACTTCCTCCGTCACAAGGGCAATAGGTCTGAGATGCAGCAGGACAAGCTTTTCCACGTATTTCATCTTCTCGTTGAGCGGCATCTTGAGAGACCTGAAAATCTTGGGCACCATCCTCGCCCCCACCACTTCATGCCCATGGAATGTCCATCCCGCATCCTTGTCGTACCGCTTGGTGGCAGGCTTGCCGATATCATGCAGCAGAGCCGCCCATCTGAGCCAGAGATACGGTTCCGTCCTGACTTCGGACGTCTCCACCCCGTCCACGAATACATAGTCCCTCAGGGAACCTGAAGCGATGGCCTCCACCTCGGCAGAAGCTACATTGTCCAGAACCTCCAGCGTGTGGGAGAAATTCTCCTTGTGGCCATGCCCGTCGACGCTTTCCGTCCCCTTGAGCCTCGAAAGCTGCGGAAGTATGAGGTCAAGAAGCCCTGTCTCGTCCATCAGGCGGAATCCAAGCGAAGGCCGGCTGCATACCAGCATCTTGTCGAGCTCTTCCGCAATCCTCTCCCTCGACAATATTTCAAGGCGGCCCTTGTTGCGCCTGATCGAATCCAGGGACTCCGGCACTATCCTGAACTGCCTGTCCCCATCGCTCAGCTTCGTAGCAAACCTTATGGCACGTATCATCCTCAGAGGGTCATCGCTGTATGTCGTATCAGGGTCAAGAGGTGTCCTGATGATTCCGGCCGCCAGGTCACGTATCCCGCCGAAAGGATCGACAAGCGCACCGAAGTCCTCCTGCTGAAGGCTGAAAGCCATGGCATTAATCGTGAAATCCCGGCGTTTCTGGTCATCCTCCAGCGTACCGTTCTCCACTATAGGCTTGCGTGAATCCCTGCGGTAAGACTCCTTCCGCGCCCCGACGAACTCCACCTCCACACCCTTGTACCTGAGCATGGCTGTCCCGAAATTGCGGAATACCGACACGTTCGAATGCACCTTCGCGGCCACGGCCTCCGCTATCTCGATGCCGCTGCCCTCTACCACCACATCAATGTCCTTGCTCTGCCTGCCCAGGAAACAATCCCTCACATAGCCGCCTATCACGAAAGCCCTGACGCCTTTCTCAGCCGCTGTCTCCGATATTATACTGAAAATCCTGTTGTCCAGGAAACCTTGGGTAATTGCCATTGTCTTGCGACCTGTTTAAAACCAACCTATCTCCGCCACTGTATCCATACGGGGTCCGGGCGGACCAATCTTCGGACATCCCGTAAGCCGGACTCATCCTGTCCCCTGTTCACTTCACCATATCCTCGTAAGAAGGGAGAGAACTTACAGGCACATATCCCTGTCCGTCATCCTTCCTTCGGCACACGAAGGTATTCACTCCGTTGGTAATGAATATATAGCGTACATTCAGAACCATATTGTACCTCACCGCCTGGTCCAGGACGGAATTGTCCAGCCTGACATCAGGACGCTTGCACTCCACCACCGCCGCAGGTGCGGTATCCCTGCCGTACACTATGATGTCAGCACGGAATTTCTTCTTTCCGAGCACAAATCCCACCTCGCTCATCATCATATGCTCCGGGACCCCCATCAGCTGCCTGAGCTGGATGATGAACCACTGACGCACGTCCTCTTCTGGAGTATGCGCGACATATTTCCTGCGCAGCGGGTCCCAGATCGTCCCGTATCCTGTCATTCCTGCAAAGTTACTGTTTTTCCACGGAAAACAACGAATCAAAGAAATCCACTATTACGGACTGGACCTCCTTGCCGCAATGATGTCCTCCTTCGAAAAACTCCGTCCTCAGCCTGCCCTCCGCCCCTTTCTCTGTGTATATCTCCTGCATCCTGGCAAATGCCTTCGCGACAGTCCCGGCAGGGAAAAGCCTGTCTTCCGTGCCGCTGAGGAAGAGATAAGGCTTGGGAGCAAGCTTCAATGCAATATCAGGGAAATCATGCCGTTCCCTGAGGGAGGGCACCAGCATGGCATAGTCAGAAGCCTTGTACGGTTCCTCCACCGTCTCCTTCAACGTCATCCAGGACAGGGAGACTCCCCCGCTGATTTCAGGGCAGAAAGCGGCAAGCATCCATGCCCTGTGAGCACCCATGGACCAGCCGAAAACCCCGATTCTGTCATTGTCGACATATTCCAGACCGGCAAGCATACGCGCGGCAGAGGCGTCCTCTTCCAAGGTCTTCCACGCCCATATCTCACCCCTCGCATACAGGCTGTCATAAACGGCCCTCTGCCCCTCGTAGACCACTTTCTTCAGAGAATCCAGGGCTGTCTTCCGGTCTCTGTCTCCGGCACCGCCGTCACGGCTGCCCTCCGGAAGGCCATCCGCCCCCGCAAATTTGAGCTGTGACCATTCCCTACAGGCATCAGAGCAGCGTTCTCCCCAATACAGCATGTCAGGGACTATCACCACATAGCCGAGCGACGCAAGGGAATCCGCAAGATACACCCCGTCGAAATTGTCCCTTGCCCACTGGGCGGAAGACAGGCGGATATTCTCCGGCACACCAGCCAGCGGCTTCACAAGCTTCTCCTTGCCTATGTCGAACCTTGCCCCATGGTCATGAAGAAGGACAAGCCCTGGACGCGGGGATCCGGCCGACGCACAGTCCGGGACAAGAAGATAAGAACGGAGTCCCCCGGAGTATTCGACAAGCATGCATTCATACCCGTCACGCCGTTCACTTCCGATGACGGACATCTGCTCCGCACCAGTCCCGCAGGCAGACACAGACAACAGAAGCGCAAGCAGCAACAATCCTGTAGATTTCATATCGGACAATATTGTAATCTGAATGCAAAATTAATCAATCCATTCCAAATGCCGGCACACGAAAGGCAACGGAAGGCAATGAAAAGCAACGGAAGGCAATGTGCATATGAGAAAATCCGCCACACGGAATACAAAAAAGGGGCTGCATCAAAACACTCATTTTGATACAGCCCCTTTAAGGTGTGTAAGAATTAGCAAAATGCAAGGCATTGAGGATGAGGGCGACAGGAGTTTACTGGAGTAAATGACTTAGCCCGAATTCCGAAAATAACGCAGCAGTTTGCAATTATGACACAACGTCTATGACATATAATATGATTCCGAGAGACTATCTCTGTGCTCCGTAAGAAGCGTATTCAGCTGCAGGAGTGAAAGTAGCCAGGTCGCCGCCCTTGAAAGGATCGGTATCAAGCAAATCAAACTCTTCAGCACTTCCCGATGACGGAACATATGAATTATTCTGGAATATTCTGAAATAATATCTTGTGGCTGTGGTATTTTTCAATCCATTTGGCAGACTTCTGTCGTAATAAGCGATATTATCGACACAATTTGCTGTTGCCGGATATGATCCGTATGCCCTGAGCATACAATGATATGCCTGGGTTACAGCTGCCATCGACTGATTGATGTATAAAATATTCTTCGTGATTGTCGCATCTGTAATATTCAAAGCTATCACTGAAGCGGAACTGTTATAGCATGTATTGACAAACGTGTTGTTCTGGATAACAATATTTCCGATATTCGATTTTGTATCCGCATTGCCACTATGCATGATTCTGAAAGTAGTGGAAAGTCCGTCATCTGTATGGAAAATATTATTTTCGAGATTCAGCTGAGCGATAGTATGCTCGTTAGTAGAGGAACTAATAATATATCTGTTAGTTGTCCCTGCCGGAATATTAATGTCGGAATTCATTATATTGATTTCCGCAATTGAATTAGACGGGATAGAAATCAACGGTTTGGACGCATTCATCAATATCTCGCAGTTGTCGAATGACAATTCATCAAATGCGGAATTAGCGATAAAGGCAGCGGCAGTAGTACTGCTATTCGGCACATCTACAATAAGATTAGCCAAAACAAGCCTTCCGACACTGTTCGAACCTTTCTGCAGATTTGCAGCTGACCTTGTGACAAGGGCCTTGTTCTCCGGATCATTGCCTACTACGATAATATTGCCGGCATTGCCGATCTGCAATGGATCTGTCTGGTTTTCAATATCGACAAAGATTATCTTCCCATCTCCCAATAAAGATGAAGTATTATAGATAGAAGAATTCGTATTTGTGACAAGTTTAATGTTATCCTCTTTACCATCATCCGGAGTAGCATCCTCGAACTGACTCTTGTTATAAGTCTTGCCAGCTATCACAATATCCTCGCCAGCCATGAAACGCTCATAAAGTGTCAACTCCGGTATCTCAGCCTCTGCAGCATTGACATTCAGGATGTTTCCGCCTGAAGCAGGCATTGTCACAGAAGCGAATGAAGACTCGGACACGGCGCCGTCAGAATAGTTGACAGTCACAGTCATGTCAGTGTAGGCACCCGGGAGGACAACAATATAATAAGATATCAGACCGTCGCCATTGAAATCAGTCCCCATGTTGCCACCGCCTTCAGCAGCAAGGCTCGCTCCAAGGATATCGGATCCGGAAGCCACAGCAGAGTAGGTATCCCCACCCATTGCGACCGTATATGCACCGGTCATGGTTTCAGCCGCACTTACCTGGATATTCCTGACAGCCCTGTCACCGGCTCCTGAAACATTGACATTCACCTGAAGTATGGATGCCACATTATGGAAAGAGAGGCTGGTGCTTCCATCGGCAGCAATGGCCACTGAAGGATTCAGCATGGTAGCAAATGTGCCGTCAGCATAATACTGCTCTGTCGGAAGGACAGAAGACAATGTCGTGCCGGACAACGCAGCGGCTGCGGAATACGGATAGAGAGCATAATATGTCCCGTAGTCCGGGATGGCCTCTCCGGTGAAAGTGGCTGATGCAGATCCCGGCTCGCTTGCAATGTCGAAACGATTGTTCTGCGAATCGAATACGCTAATGGCATCTCCGGCAGACCAGAGCACGGCGTTGTTTTCATCTATGGATGTCTTGGTCTGCAGGCCTGCAGTGAACTCCATCGGCACACGTGACTCTGTTCCTTCCGGATCGATCTTGTTCTCCTCTATCGAGCATGAAACAGCGGACAGCATGACTGCCCCGCCGATTACAAAAAACAGGTTCCTTTTCATCACAGTAAAATTTTAGTTAAGATATTCGAAATCATCGAATGCATCATGGTATGAAGGGTCCATACCGGAAATGCAGAAGCCTTTCTCGGCATTGACCATTGTCTGGTCCACAGAAGGGCTGACATACCCGTCAGCCTTCACAGCTTTGGTAAAATCTAATTTCATAATCAACTATTGTTTAAGTTTAACTTTTGATATTGTCGTCTGGAGAAAATACGGTGGTTCGTCAATGAAGGTCACACATCTTATCCGTCCCGGTTATCTTTGCAATTTTACTGACTTCTTGCGATTTATACAAGTTTTCAGAATAAAAATCTTCAAAATTTTTCAAAAAATTTTCAAAAAAAATCCGATATCAGTCCCCGAATACAAGCTCCATGTCCTTCTCCAGCATCGGTCCAGCGACCTTTTCCGGGACAAACGACCACGAACCGAGCCTGCTCCTGTCGCTGACCGCATCCGCCGACAATGTCCCTGCTTCCCTTATCGCATCATAGATAAGGTTCCTGATTTCCGGATAGCGGGCCACTGTCCTCTCGTCAATCCTGTCTGTATCAATGCCTGCCCCCTCTCGCATCAGTCCGCCGCCTCCGCTTGCACGGTAGGATGTCATGGCCACACAATATGTGCTGTCCGCATGGAAAGGCTCACCCGAAGCCATCGACCTGACAGTCACCCTTTCGCCCTGCGGCTTCGTGACATCGACATCATAGACAATACCTGCGGCAGAATCGAAATTATAGGCCCTGCCGGCAAAGGACCATCTCATGCTGCCGGTACGCGGATCAGGGGTGTTGCGTATCTTGAGCAAATGCCCGTCTCCGGGACCGGAGACCGTATTGATCCACTGGCCGTAGGAATATTCAAGATAATCCTTGATCTCCTGTCCCGTCATCCTGACCACGAAAAGCTGGTTCTCATAAGGATATATCTTGAAAAGGTCATTATACACAAGCGTGCCCGGGCTTACCGTCCCGTCGTATGTGAGAGGCGCTGCAAATGATATCTGCGCAGGCTCGCATCCCAGGCTTACGGTGTGTATGAAATCAATGTACGGGCACATCCCCGTATATGAATCCCGAGTGACAAACGGGACTTCAAGCTTGCCGACCGGCTCGACGGTAAATGCCTTCACCGCTTCGTAGTCCTTGCGGAAAAATGACCTCATGGCAGTGTCCACATTCTCCTTATGGACAGGTACAAGCGTTGCGGAATGCGACCTGGATGTTATCTTCCCGTCCCTTACGGTGAAGTCAATGCGTCCGAGACCGACGTTGCGGCAATGGCTTCCCGAATTGATCAGACAGATGGTATCAGTCTGCACAGTCACAGGAGAATGGTCATGGGCACAGATCACGAAATCCACGCCACGGAGAGTCTGTAGCAGGGCAAGCCCCTGGTTTTCATAGAGCGGCTGACCTGTCCCCGCGCCGGAAGACTTCACGGCCGAGACCTGCTCAGGAGTGAGTTCCGGGCCCGTACCGGTATGCGCAGCGACTATGACGATATCCGGTTTTTCCCGTTTCCTTACCTTGTCCACATATTCCTGGACGTACGGAATGAGGGTGGTGAATTCCATGCCGCTCCAGAGATCCGGGGAAAGCCAGTTCCTGATGTTCGGGTTGGTGAAGCCGAGTATGGCTATCCTTATTCCGGCACGGGTGATCACGAGATAATCCTGGAAATAAGGCTTCGGACGCCCGGCAGTCCCGGAGGAAGAAGATGTCCTGAGGGCATTGGCAGCCAGGAAAGGACATGCCAGTTCCTTGCGGAGTCTGTCGTAGACCGGATGTCCGGCCTCGATGTCATGGTTGCCGACCACCACCGCGTCATATCCCATATAGTTCGCCATCCGTGCATACAGATGCGGAGTCAGCGTATCGACATAATTGAAATAATATGATGCATTGTCTCCCTGCACACAGTCTCCGGCATCTATCAGGATGACGTTTTCCTGACCTGCTGCCTTCCTGATGCTGTCTACAGTGGACGACACTGCCAGGAGAGACGCCGCAGTATTGTTCCCCACATAAAGGGAATCGAAATAGCGCCCGTGAACGTCATTGGTGGAACAGAAATAAAAGGTGTAGTCGCCGTCTTTCGGTCCGCACGAAGCGGCAAGAACAATCGCAAGGACTATTAGAAGATATTTTTTCATCATTCCCGTAAATAAATAAGTTTCAGTATTTTCCGGATCCGGATGCCTTTCCGATGATTGACTGGAGGTCAAATTTGAGGGATACTATCTGCTGCCAGCCGGAAAAGCCACCGTTGAAATGCATGACAGCCGCCACCTTGAGTCTGAGGAAGGAGGCAATTCTCGGTTCGTAATACACTTCAAGGCGGTCATAGAAGCCATGTCCGGTACCGTCTGCGGTGACCTGCCAGAACGGGTCTCCGAAATACAGGCTGTTCCCGTACTTGCGGCCTCCCGCATCAAGACTGTCATAATACGGCATCATGTCCGTACCGTAGAAAAGTCTGTTCTCCATGCCGACATTCCAGTTCCTTGCCGCCGCCACAAGCTCACCCCCCTGTGCGAAGACATAGTGTCCGACCTGCCTCCTGTCATTCTGCATGGACTGCAGCCAGCCGAGTCTCAGCTCCAGCTTCTGCATTCCCGTCATTCCAGCGAAATCCGCACCGACATACGGGTTGAGAAGCATATTGTCCACGACACCCCAGACCGCCCGAGACCCGGCATAGTGATACATGCTGGCGGCATATCCGAGAATAAGCTTCCGGCCAGCCACCCGCGCTTCCCCACTGCTGAAAAGCATGAAGCGCTCCCTGGATTCATCGCCGTAGAGGCCCATCCAGTCGCATCCTATCTCATAATATGCGGAAGGCCTGCGGAATTTGAGTATAAGCCCCTCCAGGCTGTTGTCGTAGAATTTAAGGGAATCGGAAAAGAATGCAGTGGACCAGCTGCCTTCCATCTCGCTCCTGGGGAATATCCCGGCCACAAGGCTCATGTCAGTCCGCGCGAAAGAACGGTCCCATCTGTAATACAGGAGTATTTCCCTGAAAAGATCCCCGGGAGCGGCTCCCGAACCGAAATCCTTCATGATGTCCACTCCTATCATGACCCTGTGGCTGTCATCTGGAGATGTCCTGATCCTTATGCCTGCATACGGGGTCAGTCTCGCGCCGAAAATGGTCATGGACGGAGAGAACTCTCCGCTGCCGTACTCCCTGTTGTCAAAGCGGAAATCAAAATCCACATCGTACACGAATTCCGGCCTGATGCCGTGGCCGCCTGCAGTCTCCGAAAAGGCCGGATGCATGGCCGCGAACAAGGCAGATACCGCTGCAATAATGCTATATACAAGACTTTTCATTTTATCCGCATTGAGGTCCAAAGTTAACATATCAGCGGCAATCAAGCAAAATTTTATTTGAAAGACGGCCTGGAAAGAGGTTTTTGAATATATTTGCATGGACTTGCACGGCGCTGAGGAAATATGCCTCCGCTTGTCACAAGCTGCACGGCAGGTCCAGAGAAAAGCAAGGCAGGAAAACAGAATATGATGAAATTGCAGACCCCTGTAGAGACTACTCCAGGGAAAATACGGATAGCAGCTGACGACAAGATTCTGATACTGGGCAGCTGCTTCGCGGACAACATCGGGAAACGGATGAAGGATATCGGGCTTGACGTGTGCGTGAATCCTTTCGGCACACTCTACAATCCGGCGTCGCTGGCCACGGCTGTGGAAAGGCTGGCATCCGGGCGGCCTTTCACTTCATCGGAATGCAGGATGATGGGAAGCGGTGCAGGACTTGTGTGTTCATTCAGCCATCACACATCTTTCGCAAGACGGACAGAAGAGGAATTCCTGGACAATGCCAACGCCTCGCTGGAGCAGGCTTCCGACTTCTTCTGCAGATGCGGCAAAATCATAGTCACTCTCGGCACGAGCTGGTGCTACAGACACACGGAAGACAACATCATAGTATCCAACTGCCTGAAAAGGAATGCAGCGGAATTCCTCAGATTCAGGCTCAGCACAGAAGAAGCCGTCAGATACCTCGAAACAATCGTCTCCATAGCCGCAGGCACGGCGCAGGGCGGGAAGCCGACCCGTGAGATAATCTTCACCGTGAGTCCGATACGTCATCTGAGAGACGGTGCCCACGGGAACCAGCTGAGCAAGGCTACGCTTCTTCTTGCCGTGGATGAGATCTGCGGGAAATACGTCTGCTGCGACTATTTCCCTGCATACGAGATAGTCCTGGACGAGCTGCGGGACTACAGGTTCTACGCGGAAGACATGCTCCATCCGTCGCAGCAAACGATAAACTATATATGGGAAAGATTCTGCGGAAACGTGATGTCGGATGCCGACAGGCAGAAAGTCCTGGAAATGGAAAAGCTGTACAGGCAGTCTTGCCACAGGCCGAATCTGCACCTGCAGTAAGACAAGAAGGTGCCGATGCCGGCTCCGCAACACTGTCCCAACACTGTCCCGTCACACAACATGGTAAGAAAATTTGACCTTATAATATTTTTTTGTATTTTTGATATCAGATTCAGAAAAATTTTTAGTTAAAATCAATCAAAAAAGAAAATTTTCCCGTTAATTTCACATCAATACAAGATAATCCTATATTTTACATATTAACTAACTTTTTGCATTATGAAGAAATTTGTTCTCATTACCGCAGCAGTATTGGCAATGGCCATATCTGCCTATGCCCAGGAAAAACAGTACAAGCCTGAGGCAATGGATTTTTCACTTGAACTCAACTACACTCCGGGCACCCTTTCCAGCGGTTCTGGACAGACATCCGGCTATTTCTCTCTTCCGGAATATGGTGTGAAGGGAAGATTGTTCCTCGGTGACAGGTTCGCAGTGAAACTGAATCTCGGCTTCTCCACCACTTCAGAAAACGACAAGTCTTACATTACAAACCCTACAGACAACTCTGTGACAACCAACGAAAATATTTCTTCATCGGCCAACTTCTCCATCATGCCCGGTATTGAATACCATTTCGGGGACTTCAAGAGGGTATCACCTTATATAGGTGCGGCTATCGGGTTCAGCGCAGGAAGCACTGTACGGAAAGACGTCGGCGGAGCAGTATCCACAAGGGCCAACCGTCCGGTATTCGGATTTGCGGTCAATGCAGCGGCCGGTGTGGATGTGTACATCTGCCAGGGGCTGTATGCCGGTGTAGAACTTGGCCTCGGATATGGTCTTGAGAAGACAGGGCGCGGCAAGACAGTCTCTACCGACGCCACAGGAGCCAAGACCGAAACTGTCGGGGATACAGAGGACATCAACACCACATTCGGATTCTTCGCCACTCCTTCCATACGCATCGGATGGTTCTTCTAGGAGTGCGGAACTCTGGAACAGACACCTGTCTGACGGGACAGTCCGTCGCTACAGTTATATCCGGCACTCGTGACGGACCCGTCTGACAGAAACAAGACAAAAAACAAGCAGGAGCCAGACTCTTCCGGGTCAGACTCCTGCTTGAATTTTATTGCCTCTTCGGCATATATCCATGTATTAACGTCAGTTCGACGAATTATTCTGTTCAATATCAGAGATTCCGTCGAACTGACGTTACGATTTCTTCGAAATCCCTTTCCTTTTTCGTGTCACCCCTCTTAAATTCTCCCCTGCGTAGGGGAGAACTTACGCCGGACTTCGTCCTCTATAGAGGTAATTCTCTGAAATTCATTTCATTCATTTCATCGAATTCACGTTATATTACAGTCTCTTCCTCAATTCTTCAGCCTGAGCCTCATATCCAGGCTTGCCGAGAAGGGCGAACATATTCTTCTTGTACGCCTCCACTCCAGGCTGGTTGAACGGATTCACACCGAGAATATAGGCACTGATACCGCATGATTTCTCGAAGAAATAGAACAGGGCGCCGAGGTTGTACTCATTGATCCTCTCGATTGTAACGGAAAGCTGAGGCACGCCGCCGTCAATATGCGCGAGCTTGGTGCCGAGTTCAGCCATGGCGTTGCAGTGCTCTACCTGCTTCCCTGAAAGGAAATTCAGGCCGTCAAGATTCTGAGGGTCGTTGACAATGGACATGGAGCGGTTGCTGCTCTCTACAGACACTACTGTCTCCATCAGGATACGTTCCCCGTCCTGGATATACTGTCCCATGGAATGAAGATCTGTCGTGAAATTGACTGAAGCAGGGAATATGCCCTTCCCGTCCTTGCCCTCGGACTCGCCGAACAGCTGTTTCCACCATTCGCCGAGATACTGCAGCTTGGGATTGTATGAGACAAGGATTTCAATCTTCTTCCCCTGGTCATAGAGAAGGTTTCTCATTGCAGCATACTGTATGGCGGGATTGTCTGCAGAACGTCTGGAAGAAGTCTCCTCCATCTCTGCCGCACCCTTGAGCATCATCCTTATATCGAATCCAGCCAACACTATAGGCAGTATTCCTACCGGAGTCAGGACAGAGAATCGGCCTCCCACATTATCCTCAATGACGAATGTCTTGTACCCTTCCTGTGTGGAGAGAGACTTGAGGGCGCCTTTCCTGGCATCTGTCACGGCCACGATACGCTCGGCCGCTTCAGCCTTCCCGTACTTCTCCTCGATATAATTCCTTATCTGCCTGAAAGCCACCGCAGGCTCTGTCGTGGTCCCTGACTTGGAAATGACCACTGCAGCGATATTGCGTTCCTTTGCAAGATCCATCAGTTCGCTGAGATACTCCTCTGAAAGATTCTGCCCGGCGAACACTACTTCCATAGCGTCATGAGCGGAAGCAAGCTGCTTTGCGAATGAATGAGACAGAGCCTCTATCGCACATTTCGCACCCAGGTAGGAACCGCCGATACCGATGACAATCACCAGATTCACGCCCTTGGCTTTCCATGCATCCCTGACAGCCTCGCAGTCGGCGACAAGCTTTTCAGGAGTATTGGAAGGGAGATGTTTCCAGCCGAGAAAATCATTTCCTGCACCGGTCTCGCTCTCCAGAACATCGAATGCGGCAAGCGCCTTATCCACATATTTCTTGTAATCTGCATCTTTTACGAAGGAGCTGCAACCTCCCAAATTGACTTTTAGCATAGCATTACCATTTAATCAGATTAGTCAAAACATTATGCAAATGTAATGATTTTATTGTAAATCTGTCATGCGTACCATGCGAAATAAAACCGAAATAAAACCGAAATAAAACCGGAAATTAAGACGGGAATAAAACCGTGAGCCTGGATTTACCTTCCTTTATCCGTGCCCATGGCGGAGTCTTGTTTCAAATATTCATTTGCCTTTGCGAGGGCAGGTATGATGTGCGGGAAGATATAGTCCGTACCGATTTCTTCGTCAAGTCCGAATTTGTGCAGAGTGGCCTGCACATGCGGGTTGACACCGGACAGGATGACCCTGATGCCGCGCTTCTCCGTACGCTGGAAGAAGTTCCGGAGGTTCCTGATGCCGGTGGAGTCCATGAATGATACTTTCCTCATACGTATTATGCGCACCCTGACATCGTTTTTCCTGCCTTCTTCAAGTTCCTCCAGACGGCTTGCAAGCCCGAAGAAGAAGGGACCGTTGATCTCGTAGACCTCCACCCCTTTCGGGATGTCCAGATGTTCCGTGTCCTCCAGTCTGGCCATTTCGTCATCCTCGGTGGCGGCTATATGGTCATCATTGAGGACCTTGATCGAGGAGGTCTCCATCACACGTTTCACGAAGAGCACGACGGCCATCAGCACCCCGACCTCGATGGCCACGGTAAGGTCCACCAGTACCGTCAGCGCAAATGTTATCAGCAGCACCGCCACATCCGTCCTGTCAGCTTTCAGAAGATACCTGAAAGACCGCCACTCACTCATGTTGTAGGCGACGATGACAAGTATTGCAGCCAGGCAGGAAAGCGGAATATACACTGCGTATGGCATGAGGAACAGATATATCAGCAGCAGCACGATGGCATGTACAATGCCCGTCACAGGGGACTTGCCGCCGTTGTTTATGCTTGCCATCGTCCTTGCGAGCGCTCCTGTGGCAGGAATCCCTCCGAACATGGGCGTGACTATGTTGGCTATCCCCTGGCCTATCAGCTCAGTGTTGGAATTGTGTCTCTTTCCGGTGACACCGTCCGCCACCATGGCTGCAAGCAGGGATTCCACGGCGCAGAGTATGGCTATCGTGAATGCAGGGGACACAAGCCCCTTGACAGTTTCGTAGTCGAGCTGCGGAGCCACAGGCTTCGGCATAGGCAGGCCCGCCGCAAGCTCCGGGAATTTGGATCCTATGGTCGCGAATTCCACCCCGGCAAAACGACTCAGAAGAAGGGACGCCGCCGTGCCGATGACAAGGGCCACAAGCGAGCCGGGAACCTTCTTGTTGAACTTGCTCCACAGAATAATCACGAGGACACACCCCATGCTCATTGCCGTTTCCGCAATATCTATCGACCCTATGTTCCGGAAATAGCATATCCACTGCGGGACAAAACCTGCGGGAACAGCTGCATCCAGACCGAAGAAATCCTTCATCTGGGTGGAAAAGATGGTCAATGCTATGCCGCTGGTGAATCCCACAACTATAGGATAAGGAATGAATCGGAAAATGGCTCCCATGCGGCAAAGCCCCATCACCACCAATATCACGCCGGCCATTATTGTGGCTATCACAAGTCCCTGAAGCCCGTATTGCGCCACAATTCCGGAGACAATCACGATGAATGCCCCGGTCGGGCCTCCAATAAGATAGCGTGAGCCGCCGAACACCGATACCAGCAGCCCTGCGACAATGGCCGTGACAAGTCCCTGCTGCGGTGACACCCCGCTGGCAATACCGAATGCTATGGCAAGAGGAAGGGCGATGATGCCCACAATCACTCCGGCAGCAAGGTCCGATGCGAAAGTCTTGGTGTCATAGTTGCCTTTCTTGAAAATACTGAAGAATTCAGGTCTGAAAACCCCGCTTAAATTCAAATTCATTTCCCCTCTTTTTCAAAACGTTTTTCAAAACAAGGGCGCAAAGATACAGTTTTAAAGGGCAAGAAAAAATTTTTTTATGATTATGTTGAATTATGCGGAATTAAGGTTTCAGAAAAAGAAAAATTTCTATCGGAAAAAGAAAATATTTTTTCAGAAAGATAAAAAAATACGGATTTTCTTTTTCTGAAAGACA
>CALVDP010000016.1 GCA_944326315.1 uncultured Bacteroidales bacterium | reverse complement strand
CATCCTAACCCCCTCTGCTCGCTTTCGAATGTCCACCGGACATTCTCATAAACCGCTCACGACCCCTATTAGGGGGATCTCGCTTCCTCCGGTCGCGGTCCCTTCGGGACTTTTGACCCATTCTCCTTCATTTCATCCGGCATCCGCCGGGTCGTCTTGTCTTCAGCAAGTTCCGTCTCCGGAAACTGTTCCTTTGATATACTTGTCAATAGCCGCAGCAGCCTTGCGCCCTGCCCCCATAGCAAGAATGACTGTAGCCGCACCTGTGACAGCATCCCCGCCGGCAAATACGCCTGGACGAGAAGTCACTCCGTCATCATCAGCCGTGATGCAGCCGCGTCTGTTCGTTTCAAGACCTGCAGTAGTACGGGCAATCAGCGGATTGGGTGATGTTCCCAGGGCCATGATGACCGAATCCGTCTCTATCTCGAACTCAGAATCCGGGACAGGGACAGGAGAACGTCTTCCGCTTTCGTCCGGCTCTCCAAGCTCCATGCGGATGCATCTGATTTTCTTCACCCAGCCCTTGTCATCGCCGATGATTTCCACAGGATTCGACAGCATCATGAACTTGACGCCCTCTTCCTTGGCATGATGCACCTCCTCCCGTCTTGCCGGCAGCTCGGTCTCTGTCCTTCTGTACACAATGGTGACATCACCGCCAAGCCTCAAGGCCGTACGCGCGGCATCCATGGCCACATTGCCTCCACCCACCACGACGACCTTCCTGGCATGCATCACCGGGGTCAGATAATCTTCCCTGTATGCATCCATCAGATTGTTCCTGGTAAGGAACTCATTTGCAGAGAATACCCCGTTCAGATTCTCTCCCGGGATATTCATGAAACGCGGAAGTCCGGCACCGGAACCGATGAACACGGCAGAAAAGCCTTCCTTGTCCAGGAGGGAATCGACCGTGACTGTCCTTCCGACCACCACATTGGTCTCAATCCTGACACCCATCGCCTTCACATCAGCTATCTCAGCCGCCACTACCCTTTCCTTAGGAAGCCTGAACTCCGGTATTCCATATTCAAGGACTCCGCCAGGCTTGTGCAGAGCCTCGAACACCGTGACTTCATATCCCATCCTGGCAAGGTCACATGCACATGCAAGCCCGGCAGGACCACTGCCGACCACAGCCACCTTCAGACCGTTTGACGGAGCCTTCCTCACTTTCCGGTCCCCATTGCTTCTTGACCAGTCAGCCACGAATCGCTCCAGCTTCCCTATCGCCACAGGCTCCCCCTTGACACCGAGTATGCAGCTGCCTTCACACTGTGTCTCCTGAGGACATACGCGTCCGCACACTGCCGGCAGGGACGAATCCTCAGCTATCACATCCGCAGCCGTGTTGAAATCCCTTGCAGCCACGGCTGCTATGAAAGCAGGTATCTTCACCGAGACCGGACATGCCGAAACACACCTCGGATTCTTGCAGTGAAGGCACCTGGATGCCTCAAGCACCGCCTCCTCTTCATTATAGCCGTAGCACACTTCCTCGAAATTCCTTGCTCTTGCTGCCGGGTCCTGCTCCCTTACAGGCACCCGCGGTATCCTGTTTGCCATATTCTTTCCGTTAACGTATCTTGCACTTGTGGTCTTCTTCGATCTCCTCGTTTCTGAACATTCCCTGACGGCGCATGGCCTCGTCGAAATCCACGTCATATCCATTGAATTCCGGTCCCTCGACACATGCGAAACGAGTCTTTCCAGCTACAGTGACACGGCATGCACCGCACATCCCGGTACCGTCCACCATAAGGGTATTGAGACTCACCACGATCGGAAGGCCGAGCTTCCTGGCTGTCAGTGTAGCGAATTTCATCATGATCATGGGCCCTATCGCCACAGCCTGCGTATAGTTGTTGCCGTCTTCCAGGACCACTTTCTCCAGAAGGCCTGTCACCATCCCCTTGAAGCCCTCGCTTCCGTCATCCGTGCAGATATACAGATGGTCGCACAATGCCGACATCTCATCCTTATATATGAGCAGATCGGCAGTCTTGGCTCCGATGATGACATCCACATACGCACCTCTTGACTTGAGGTACTTGACCTGAGGATACACCGGGGCTGTCCCCACACCTCCCGCAATGAAAATGTAGCGCGATGCCTTCAGTTCGTCATCTGTCTTGTCGACAAAATCCGACGGCAGGCCAAGAGGACCGACAACATCCTCGAAAAATTCGCCCTCCTCCAGGGCACATATCTCCTTCGTGGATGCACCTATTTTCTGTGTAACTATGGTCACCGAACCTTCGACCGGATCGAAATCACTTATGGTCAGCGGTATTCTTTCCCCATGCTCGTCTACCCTGACTATCAGGAACTGTCCAGGATGGGCGGAAGCAGCCACGCGAGGGGCATGTACTCTCATCCTGCATATCGCAGGTGACAGCATCTCTTTTGACAATATCCTATACATAACCGGATCGTTTTAGCGGCATCAAAGCCTTGACACCTCGTATCCGAGCTTTTCTATGGCTGCCTTGAGGGCCTCCTCCGAAGTCTTGGACGCATCATACTTTATCCATACCGTATGTTCGTCGAGCGAAACCTTCAGATCCTTCACCCCCTTCTCGAATGAAATATTCTCGGTAATCTTTCCGACGCACTTCTCACAATGCATCGACACCGAGAATGTCACTTCCTTGAACTTCTTCTCTGGCTTGGCAGAAACGATTTCCGCCATCCCGCTGTCCGCATTGCCCGCCATCACCACAGCCGGGGACAATGCAAGCATGGCGCAGACACTCATTATAAATATTCTCTTCATGGCAAAACCCATTTGAATTACAAATCATGTAAATTTACAAAAATATCCTGACACTGTGCATCACACGACACCATCAGGCCTTCTTCCATAATGTAAACCTGACACCGGCATAGACCTTTATCCCCATTATCGGGCCCCACACGGCACTTGCATCAAAAGATGATATTCTCGGATTCACAAAGCCGTCACTGCCACGCGTGCCAAGCACCACATACTTCTGCCGGAAATTGGTAAGGTTCTCACCGCCCACATAGATGTCCACGCCCTTGAATCTTCTTGTAACCTGCGCATACAGAAGAGGATACACAGGAGTGCGGCCATCCGGGTAAAGCAGATTGCCGTCCGCGTCCACCGCATCCAGCATAAAATCATATACCCTGGAAGAACCGTTCAGGGAAGCCGTGAAATCAAATATCCACTTGCTGAGCCTCGTGGCATACTGAAGATTGAGCACGCCCTTGAAATTGCTGGTCATCGGCTTCTCCACCAGACCTTTGCCCGGAAGTTCTATCTTCGCGTTGGTGTACCTGCATGTCAGGGACACGGTAAACCTCTCGACAGGATCCACAGAGAAATCCAGCTGGTAATTATCCGTATAGGACCTGTTGCCGTCAAGGTTGTAGAACCATATCGCATTGGCCCCACGCTCGTAATCCACCACCATCTGCTGGGTGAACTGTGTCCTGAAATAATCAAAACTGAGATAAGTGTCCGATGACGCCCCGAAAGGGAAATAGTAAGTGATATTGCCGCCGAAAGTCCAGGCATCCTCAAGAGTATGGGAATCATAGTTCCCGTTGAATACCTTCCCTGTCGAGAACACTCCGATATTGTCCACAAGAGGCGTGGCATATCTGAGTCCGCGACCTCCGTTGGCACGTATCACGATCTGCTCCACCGGGGAATATTTGACCGTGACACGCGGGGAAACCTTCAGCCCTTCCCTGTTGTACCAGTCACCCCTGAGTCCCACAATCGAAGTGAACTTCTCGCCGGCATGGAAAGTGTACTCTCCGAATATCCCGGCATTCCACAAGGGAGTGACACCGTTCATGGCCGAAGTGACAGGCCCGAGCATCCACACCGTGCGGCTTAAATCCTCGAAATACCTGTCATACACCCCGTTCAATCCCGCCATGATCTTGTGGGATTCATTTATATCATTATGGTACAGGATATTCAGGAAACCGGAATGTTGTTCACCCATATATGATGTGGAACCGAACCAGGAATCCATGTCCTGAAAAGAATAATCGGCCACTATGGCTATATTCTGAGAATTGTCCGCCTCAAGCGGAATCCCCACCTTGAGATACCCGTTCAACGACCTGTTCAGAATATCAGAGCCCCAAGGGCCAGACCCGGAAAGGGAATATGTATTGTGATCATATCCCTCCTGACCTCCCTTTCTCGTGTCCTGCAGGGCACGGACTCCGAATCTCACCTGCACACCGTTATCGGCAAGATAAAGCCAGCGGTTTGCAAGATTGAACTGCAGCTGTTCCGGCATATCCATGAAGCCGTCATGGTTATGGTCTTCACTGACAATATTGCCGGACACATGGCCAAGTATCACCGTGCTCCACTTGTCCCCCATCTGGAGTGACGACGCTATGTTCAGGTCCATCTGCGTATCACTCATGACAGATGCATTCAGGAACAGCGGCTTCTCGTCAAGCGGCTTCCTGTGCTCCAGGTTTATCTGTCCAGTCATTGACTCCACCCCGCTCACCACAGACGATGATCCCTTGGCAATCTGTATGCTTTCAAGCCACTGCCCCGGTACATAGGAAAGTCCGAAAGGGGCGGCAAACCCCCTCATAACCGGCCTGGCCTCGTCAAGCATCTGGGTATACACCCCTGAAAGGCCAAGAAGGCGTATCTGCCTCGCCCCTGTGACAGCATCGGAATATCCCACCGTGACGCTTGCCGAATTCTCGAAACTCTCCGCAAGCGTGCAGCATGCCATCTTGTTGAGCCCGGCCGACGATATCACCTCCGTTCTTATTTCCTTGCCTTTGGAAAGATAGTTCCCGTCCTGGCTGGAAACGAATACCGCTGCTTCAAGACTGTCGTTCCTTTCCTTGTATATACCGGCAGTGTCAATCACCTGTCCGTCAGGACCTGTGACCTGTGCGTCCAGGGTCAGCGCCCCAGCCAGCATCATTATGGAAAGTACAGAAATTTCCCTTCTCATCCGAAACGATTTAATTTGAACTGAAATTGACAAATTTAGCATTATTGAAGGAATTTTCATAATTTTGGCATAAATTGAATTTTTTGCGTTTATGAAAGATTTTCTCAAGATAACACTGGCAGTGATTGTGGGCTGCCTTATTCTTGGAATAGTGAAAAGCCTCCTGCTTTTCGGATTTCTCGGGACAGTGTCCCTGTTCGGCAGCCATGAGCCTGCCATGCCGTCCTCTGCGATACTGAGGATAGACCTGTCCACAGTGCAGATTGCAGAACAGACCGAAGAAACAAACATACTGACTGCAATATCGGGCAGCCAGACACATACTATCGGCATTCTTGATGCGGTAAGGGCGATTGACGCTGCAGCCGCCGATCCTGCCATCAAATACATCTACCTCAAGCCGGACATGGTCACAGGAGGGATGGCGGAGATAGAAGAGCTGCGCAAGGCTCTGTCGGATTTCAGGAAGAGCGGCAAGGCAGTGATCGCGTACATGGAAAATCCCACAAATGCAGGATACTACCTTGCATCATCGGCGGACAAGATATACATGACGCCTCACGCCGGCGGAATGAACATGATAACAGGCATCTCCAGCCAGATGTTCTTCCTTAAGGACATTCTGGCGCGCCTCGGGGTGAATGTCCAGCTGATAAGACACGGCAAATACAAGTCTGCCGGCGAAATGTTCGTACGCAACGAAGCCAGCCCGGAAAACCTCGCCCAGAACAAGGAGCTGATAGAGTCCATCTGGAAAGCATGGACCGCGGACATCGCTTCAAGCCGGGGCATATCAGCCGAAAGCCTCAATTCTGCCATCGACAATCTGGAGCTGAACTTTCCCCAGGATTATGTAGATGCCGGACTTGTGGACGAGCTTCTGACCCTCGACGACCTGGAGACAAGACTCACGGAATTTTTCAACGCATCAAGCTTCGATAAGGCTTCGATGATAACCCTGTCAGACTATGCCAGGCTGACGGTCGGGCAGAATTTCAGGGCAGACAACACTGTGGCCGTGATATTCGCCAACGGGAACATTATCGACGGCAACGCCGACCAGCAGGTGGCGGGAGACCGTTTCGTCAGGATAATATCCGAGGTCAGGAAAGACAAGAACGTGAAAGCCGTGGTCTTCAGGGTCAATTCTCCGGGAGGCAGCGTACTGGCATCCGAAAAGATCAGGGACGAGATCCGGCTCCTTTCAGAAGAGAAGCCCGTGATAGCATCATTCGGTGACTATGCAGCTTCCGGAGGATACTGGATTTCAGCAGGATGCGACTATATATTCACGAACAGCAGCACGCTTACCGGCTCCATCGGTGTGTTCAGCATGATACCTGACTTCAGCAAGACACTCGACGACATCGCACACGTCAACATCACCTCCGTGAACTCCAACAGACACGGAGACATATACTCCTGTCTGAGACCGCTCAGCGACAAGGAGACAGCCTACATGCAGGCTTCCGTAGAAAATATTTACGGGACATTCACATCCGTGGTGGCTGACGGCCGTTCACTGGACAAGGAATATGTGGACAGCATCGCCCAGGGCAGGGTATGGTCAGGAGACGATGCAGTCAGGCTGAAGCTTGCCGACTGCAAGGGAACGCTTTCCGATGCGCTGCATTACGCAGTCACGGCCAGCGGGGCAGGACAGGACTTGTCACAATGGAACATTACCGAGTACCCGAAACCTCTCACTACACTTGAAATACTCGCCAAAAGCATGAACAACTCAGGCTCAGCCAAAGTTTTCAAGGGAACACCTCTGGAAAATGTGGAAACAGCCTTCAGGAACTGGGATTACACCCAGAGCGGGAAAGTCTTCGCGAGGATACCTTATGAGATTGATATCAGATAATGCCGGATGTTCCCGGTCACTTTCCGGTCGCCGACACCTTGAGCACAAGCACCCTCGACGTAGACGGAGTCACCTTGTAGAGGTCGTCGGACCTTTCACCGAGTACGGCAGCGACACGACGGCTGTCACCGGCAGTACCGGATAAGTCCACAATCATCACGGAAGCTTCCTTACGGAAAATATCATATTTGAGGTCAGTGAAGAAATCGCTGACCTTCTTTTTTCCTTTCATTCCGAACGGGACGAACCAGTCCCCTTCTTTCCAGCCCCTGCATGCAAAAGGGAAACGGAGGAGATCAGCATCGAAAATGAGGGTGCCGTGCGGCTGTCTGAGCGAAGAAAGCGAAGCACGGTCCACAACTGATACAGAGAATGACACACCGTTGCAGCGGTATCGTCCTTCCCCCCTGACTGCCATGAAGCTGTCATCCGAGAGATCAGGGAATGAACCAGGCAGCACGCCGGCAGAGACCGCGTGTTTCACAAGCAGTCTGGAAGATGTCGTCAGCAATATGTATCCAGGACTGGAGAAACGCTTTCCGGAGACAGTCCTGCCGCTTTTGAGAAGTCCGGTAACGGCCGACACTGCAGACCTGTTGAAACCATAGCCGTCCATGAAACGGTACAGCACGTATTCCCAATGTTCAAGTGCCATGAGTGCAGGAAGATCCAGCGATACCTCTGCTCCGTCCTGCCGGACTATGCCGGTAAGGACTGACCTGTAATAAGAATCCGCAATGGCTCCGGCCTGAGAAAAACTCTCCATCTCATCAGACACTGTCCTGATGAATGACGGATTCAGCTCCTCCATGACCGGGATAACAAGATGGCGTATCTTGTTCCTGCGGTATTCCGTCTCGGCATTCGTCCTGTCCTCGCGATATCGGATGGAATGGGCACGGACATATCCCTCGATCTGCTTTCTTGTGAATCCGAGCAGCGGTCTCACCAGTCTCACAGGCCCTTCACCGTCCGGGTAAGGGATTACTGCATCGGATGCCATGCCCGCAATTCCTTTCAGACCTGTACCCCTCGACAGGTTCAGCAAGAGTGTCTCCGCATTGTCATTGGCATTATGCGCCACACAGAGGGCGGTATAGCCGTATTCATGGCACAAGGATGCAAACCAGCGGTACCGCAGCTCCCTGGCGGCCATCTCTATACTCACCTTCCCGGAAGAAGCGGAAGCCGCGGTATCGAAATCAGCCTTGTGGAATTCAACACCGGCAGAAGCGGCCCATTCCCTCACCAAAGCCTCGTCAGCATCACTGTCGCCGCCGCGGAGATGAAAATTGCAATGCGCTACCGCAAACGGCAGTCCGGTCCGCCTGAACAGGTCGGCCATGCACATAGAATCAATGCCTCCGCTGACTGCAAGCAACACAGTGCCCGCATCATTCCAGAGGCCCATGCCGCCCAATATGCCGGAAAACTCGTGGTACATCTGTCAACAGCCCGCCATCAGGCTATCTGGTAAAAGTATATACAAAGCCGAATGCAAGAGATTCCTTGAACTGTATCCGCTGCCTTCCGTCAGGATACTTGTCCAGGTCCTTGTCATTTTTGATCATCACCTTGTCATCATAGATGAGGTTTGTAGTGAAGGTGAGCGAGAAGAATTTCGTAAGCTTCCAGTCAATCCTGTTGTCCCAGTTCACGCGGACATTCTGAGGTTTGTCAAGATAGTCTGAGAACAGGACCACCTGAGAAGTATAGCTGAAATTGTCATTGACATTGACCTTGAAATCCACCTTAAGCTGCGCACCGAATTCGAACCTCACCTTCTTGTAGCAATGCCCGGCAGTCTTCTGGTCATCTGTAAGCGAATTCTCGTCAAACTGCTTCCTGACAGGCATCGAATATGACTTGCGCAACAGCGGGTTGTCCACAATGACAAGACCTCCGGTCAGAGGTGCAAGGTTGACGGTCAGCCATTTCAGAGGCTTGTAATCAAGACCCAGGGCGAGATTGGTATATGCAGGCGAAATGAAGCCAGACTTCAGGACACTTGCCTCCATCCAGTCCGCTGTCGTATATTCCTCACCTTCCCCGAGCGCGGAGCCGTCAGCCTTGGCGGAAGGCGTAGGGAACTCCCTGGTGTTTGAGAACTGGGACTTGAAGCTGAACTCCGCAGAATAGTAGAGACTGTTCTTGGCCTGATAGCCCCATTTGCTCTCCAGATATATCCTGTCATCACTTTTCTGCATCACCGGCTTGTCAGCCGAATACAGGAAGCCGTAGTCAAGCTGCAGCCTGTTCGTCCAGAACATAGCATCCTTCTTGTAATTGGCATTGGCATCGATGAAAGTCTTCAATGTCACGGTATTGTAGCCGCCGGCCGCCCAGTTGGTAAGGGAAGTCTGGCCGAAATCGAGCTTCGTCATCAGAGACGTGTCCCAATATTTAGGTAGAGGAGTGGACTGCTGTTCCACCCTTGAAGCCGATTCCACCGCCTCGGCGGCTTCATCGAGGATTTTCAATGTCCCTGAGAGCTGCTCCTGTTGTGCGGCGGCAGCTACAGGCACGCAAAAGACCAGGAATGCCAATAATCGTCTCATGACTGAGGGTCCTGATTTCAAAATCAATAAGAACGGGCGAAAAGCACCCTCCTGTGAGAAGGCTTTCCGGTATATATACACTTGCCCTCTTCCTCGCATACGGCAGAATCGATAGGGATGCACCTGATCGTGGCCTTGGTCTCCTCCTTGATCCGCTCCTCCGTCTCTGTAGTCCCGTCCCAGTGGCAAAGCAGGAATCCGCCGTCCTCGATCCTGGACTTGAATTCATCCCAGGTATCCACCTTGACTATGTTTTCATCCCTGAACCTGAGCGCCTTGGCATAGATATTCGCCTGCATTTCAGGAAGCAGGTCCTCAATATGCTTCCCGAGCCCTTCCTGCGGCACGGAAGACTTCTCCATGGTGTCCCTTCTGGCCAGCTCCACCGTCCCGTTCTGCAGGTCGCGAGGTCCTATGGCTATCCTCACAGGTACGCCCTTCAGCTCCCATTCGGCGAACTTGAATCCAGGACGGAGGGTGTCCCTGTCGTCAATCTTGACAGTATGCCCATGAGCCTCAAGCTCTTTCTTCAGCTGGTCCATCTTGTCCAGTATGGCAGTCCTCTCCTCATCACTCTTGTAGATAGGCACCATGACCACCTGGATAGGAGCAAGCGCAGGAGGGAGCACAAGACCGTTGTCATCGCCGTGTGCCATGATAAGCGCCCCCATAAGACGCGTGGACACGCCCCATGACGTGGCCCATACATATTCCTGCTTGCCAGACTTGTCCGTATACTGGACATCGAAGGCTTTGGCGAAATTCTGCCCGAGGAAATGCGAAGTACCTGCCTGGAGAGCCTTGCCGTCCTGCATCAACGCTTCTATGCACAGTGTATCCAGGGCTCCCGCAAACCTCTCGTTAGGGCTCTTGTGGCCTACGACTACCGGCATTGCCATCGTATTTCTCGCGAAATCGGCATATACGTTGATCATCTTCATTGCCTCTTCCTCGGCCTCCTGGCGGGTGGCATGGGCAGTGTGGCCCTCCTGCCAAAGGAATTCGGCCGTCCTCAGGAAAAGACGTGTACGCATTTCCCACCTCACGACGTTGGCCCACTGGTTGCACAATATTGGAAGGTCTCTCCATGATGTGATCCAGTTCTTGTACGTATTCCATATTATCGTCTCGGAAGTCGGCCTTACCACAAGTTCTTCCTCGAGTTTCGCAGACGGGTCGACCACGACACCGGGACCGTCAGGATTTGTCATCAGCCTGTGGTGTGTCACCACCGCACATTCCTTGGCAAACCCCTCCACATGCTCTGCCTCCCTGCTCAGGAATGACTTGGGGATGAAAAGCGGGAAATACGCGTTCTGATGTCCAGTTTCCTTGAATTTCCTGTCAAGGACCTCGTGCATCTTCTCCCATATCGCATATCCGTATGGCTTTATCACCATACACCCTCTCACGGCAGAAGCTTCTGCCAGGTCAGCCTTCACTACAAGATCATTGTACCACTGAGAATAATTTTCAGCCCTCTTGGTAACCTCTTTTGCCATTTCTTCCTGTTTTTTATTATATTTGACTTCGTCATTTATACGGTGACGCTTCGGCAATTGCAAGTAAACTTGCATTGCTCTCGGCTTCTGTGTATATTTGTTGAAACAATATCATCTTTTTATGCATCATATTAATGACGGTTTGGCGTCACTATTGCAATAAAAAAGAGGACGGAACATGCCGTCAAGACCGCGAAGGTACTAAATTTTTCCTTAACAAGGACATTTTACTATAACAATAAGGAGATTCCATTATGAAACCGAGTCTAATCATATTGATTTCAGCCATGCTTGCAGCCACAGCATGCGGCAGCACGGCTTCCCTGTCATCAGGACAACGCTTCAGCGATGGCATCTATTATGTACGCCAGAAAGAAGCGCCGGCCAGCGCCGTGACTGATGCACAGCAGATAAACGAACTTGCAGAACGGACCAGGAATTCGGAAATTTATCTTTTCGGGGACGAGAAGGCGGATACTGTCGTAATTCCTGAGAACAAATCCGCAGTCATCAACTTTGACAATTCCTCTGTCACGTCCATTACCATCACTGACGACCCGTTCGAGCAGACATGGTATACAGGATACTCATTCACGCCTTTATCATGGACATTCTACTGGAACAGGTGGTGGGACCCATGGTTCTACGGATCAATCGGACTTGGATGGTACTATGACCCGTGGTACTGGACATCATGGTACTGGAATCCGTGGTACTGGAACAGCTGGTATTGGGACCCTTGGTACTACAGGCCGTACTGGAGCGGATGGTATCATCCTTACTGGCATCACCACCATTGCGGATGGTATGACGGATATCACGGCGGAGGTATCTGGCACGGCGGAAGGGATATCTATTACGGGTCCCGGAACTCGACAGGTTCATACGGGTCGAGGACATCATCCATGTCAAGAAATACCGTATCAAGGAATGCCACAGGCACTACAGTATCCCGGTCCGCAAGGACATCCGGGGTATCGCGCAGCACAGCGACAGGGATCAGGCAGGTCAGCCGGTCCGTATCTTCATCCGGAAGAAGCAGTGTCAGCAGGAGCATATCGTCATCAGCCACACGGGGAACAGGCAGCATATCTCGCACTTCAGGGACAGTCTCCCGGTCATCAGGGTCGGTTTCCCGGTCGTCAGGAGCAGTGTCAAGATCATCAGGCACAGTCTCACGGTCTTCCGGGACAGTCTCAAGATCCACCGGTACGGTAGCCCGCAACCGTTATACAGGGACCGTTTCCCGCACGACAGGAAGCACGGCAAGGGTATCCAGCTACCGCAGGCCGGCCACAAGCCAGAGCTACGACAGATCTGCAGGGACTACGTCAAGGTCATCCTACAGCAACGGACAGACTTCCGGCACATACAACAGAAGCCAGTATGACAGCGGCTCATACAACAGCAACCGGAGCAGTTCGTACAACAGAACACCTTCCTACAACAGCAGCAGGAGTTCCTCATTCAGCAGAAGCACTTCGACTCATAGCTTCAACAGGTCTTCAGGCTTCTCCGGAGGCTCCCGCAGCAGCGGAGGATCAGTATCCCGCAGAAGGTAGACATGCCGGATAAGGACACGATGGAATTTATCATTTACAATCAGACACGCGTATGAAAAAGACAGCATTGATACTTTCGCTGATGACTATGGCGGCCGGCGCCGGCAGCGCACAGACTATCTACGACGCATTGCGCTACAGCGAAAGCAATTATGAGGGGACAGCCAGGACTCTGGCTATGGGGAATGCGTTCACCGCACTCGGAGGCGATCTGGGCGCTGTCACTATCAATCCTGCAGGCTCGGCAGTGAACAGGTTCTCGCAGATCACAGTATCTCCGGCTCTCAATATTTCCGTGAACACGGCAGGTGGCACTACGCTTCCAGGGGCATCATCGCCCAACGGCTTCGGCAACAGGCTCACCAGTTCTGACACCAGGTTCAATATCCCGAACTTCGGCGTTGCCCTGAATTTTGATACCCACAGAACAAGCGGAGTCAAGAATATAAGCCTGGGCTTCGTGGTCAACACGACGAACAGATTCCAGGAAAACCTCAGGACAACCGGAGAACATTACGGCACATCCTTCATGGGCTCCGAAGCCTATTGGGCACAGGGCTACAGCTATGACGAGCTTATGGCGAGCGGAGCGTATGACAGCTACAACGCCCCGTGGAGGACGATAGTAGCCGCGCAGTCCGGCATGATCAGCAACCTCACAGACTATCCGGATCAGTTCATAGGCTCTTCGGAGCAGATGGAGATCATTGATGACGGACAAGGAAATACATCTGTGAACATATATCCGGCGGGAGCGATGGACCAGAGCTATCAGAGAGTAACCCGCGGCTTCAAGTACGACTATGTCATCAATCTCGGCATGAATATATCTGACTATGTCTATGTAGGTGCCAACCTTGGCATTACATCCTTCAATTACAACTCCGCCACCCGGTACACGGAAGCGGCAGTGGACCCGGACCTGTTCGGCATCGAATACCATATAGATGACGGGACGCCTGAAGGCCAGGATATCACCACATATTTCTACGACATGCAGTATGACTATGAATACAGCGCCAGCGGTTCGGGCATATACGGGAAATTCGGCATAATCGTCACGCCTGGCAACGGACTCAGATTCGGTGCGGCAATCCAGACGCCGACCAGCACCATGATAACAGAGAACTGGAGGGAAAGCGGTGCGACGACATACTCCGACCCGACATTTGACATGAGTTCGGAATCGCCTCTCGGAGAATACAGATACAAACTCATATCACCGTTCCGGGCCAATTTCGGTGCTGCCTGGACCTTCGGCAATATCGGACTTGTGAGCGTAGACTACGAGCTTTGCGACTACAGCACGATGAAATTCAAGGAAATAGACATGCAGTCCGGAGAATTCGACTACCAGAACGAGGACATCAGGACCTTCATGGGTACGTCACACATGCTCAGGGCCGGCATAGAAATCAAGCCTGTGCCGCAGTTCGCCATCAGGGTCGGCTACGGACTGACAACAAACCCGCAGAAAGGTGTTAATGCATATGGAGACTCTAAATATATCTGGGAAGAATACCCTAACACCTCGACCCACAAAGGTTCGTTCGGTCTCGGCTACAGTTCGAACGGCTCGTTCTTCGCTGACATAGCAGCCTCATATACGAGATACGCCAATGAATATATCTATCCGTATGATGACTATATTTTCGATGACAGCGGCAATATTGTCACATACACTCCTGAAATTCTGAACAGAAGAGGCCTCTGGAATGTGATGCTTACGCTTGGATTCAGATTCTGAGGGAGCCGCGGCCTGCCGGGAAAACAGCTCCCGGATCTTCTATACAAGGCCTCCTTTCTCTTTGAGCCAGAGGATGGAATCCGGACCTTCATTGAAGAGCAGGTCCATAATGGAAAGATTGGGTATGAAGCCATACTTCCCGGAAAACACCTGGAAGTATGGCTTTTCAAGTTGCAGTTCATGCAATATGGCATTCTCCTTCTTGGGATGGATCTTTTCCCTGTAGTCGACGCCGTACATTTCCGAGCCGAAAGGGCAGAAATCCTCCGTCCGCCTCATGTCGACATAGAGGCCGGTTTTCGCGATGAAGAATTCTGTCAGGCTCCAGTTGAGAGAAAACAATGTCCCGGGTCTGCTGTCGAGGATGGCAAAAAATTCATCCGCGTAATATTCAAAATACGCGGATGTCCTGTATGCCGAGACGATAGCCCTCTCGTGTCTGACCACCCAACCGGAGGAATAGTCCACCTCGACTTCCGTGATCGGGATGTTGTTGTGGGAACCGTCTATATGGACAATGGGAAATGAAAGTGCCTGTCTGCCAGTATCGGAATAGAAATGGCACCTGTTCCTGTAAGACTGTTTCTGATAGTTCTCACAAGCCTCGATATAGACCAGGGCTTTCCGCGTCGCCGTCATTTCTTTCGCCATCAGGGCGAAATATTCCACTGGCGGGCAGAAAGCGGTATTCAGGAGCACGGGCACTATTCCAGTTCGCCTTTTGAGTTCGAAGTCATGCCACGGACAATGCCTCTCTTGGAATTCTTGATGAAATTCAATATCGCATCACGCTCCGGAGTCTGAGGGAATCCGGCCTCGATCTTGGCACAAGCATCGCTTACATTCATTCCGGCATTGTATATCAGGTCGTACATGTCCTTGATCGAACGGATCTGGTCAGAAGTGAAGCCCCTCCTGCGAAGTCCGACAATATTGATGCCTGCATACGAAAGCGGATCCCTGCCGCAGAGTATGAAAGGAGGCACATCCTTGTTGATCTTGGAACCGCCGCCCACCATGGCGTGCTGGCCGATTTTCGAGAACTGGTGCGAGAGTGTCCCTCCACCGAGTATGGCCCAATCCTCCACCTCTGTCTCTCCGGCGATGCCTGTATAGCTTACAAGAATGCAGTGTGCACCTACATTGCAGTCATGTGCAACATGGGTGTATGACATGAGCAGTGTGTTGTCGCCTACCCTTGTGACACCCTTGCCGCTTGCCTTGGTGCCCCTGTTGATAGTGGCGCATTCGCGGACAGTGACATTGTCGCCGAGCTCCACATAAGAGACCTCACCTTCGAACTTCAGGTCCTGCGGAATGGCTCCTACCACGGCTCCCGGGAAAATACGGCAGTTTTTGCCCATCTTCACATAATTGAAAATAGTGGCATGAGGAAGAATGTGGCAGCCGTCACCTACCTCCACGAATTCATCAATAAAGGCATACGGGCCTATCTCTACGTTCTCACCTATCTTCGCGTTCGGGTGGACTGTCGCTAATGGATGGATATTACTCATAATTCTTATTATTTACGTCCGGAGGACGATTTCTATTTCTTCAGCAGCTTCCGGATTTCCTTGGCTGTGTTCGTATTGATTGTGTGTCCGGAGCGGACGGCCTTCACCTGCGCCTTAAGGAAGCCTCCCACAAGCCTGAAATCGCCCATCAGGTCCAGTAGCTTGTGCCTGGCACATTCGTTGGGATAGCGAAGCTGCAGATTGTTCAGATATCCGTTCTCACACCTTTCGAGCATAGGCACGTCGAACAGCCGCGACATGTGTTCAAGCTGTTCGCGGGAGACCGGATGCTCCACTATCACAATGGCATTGTCCACATCCCCGCCCTTGATAAGATTGTTCTTGAAAAGATACTCTATCTCATGGAAGAATACGAAAGTCCTGCAGACACCGACCTCTTCTGCATATACCATGGATGGATCCCAGTGGGCGTGCTGTACTCCCAGCACCTTGGAATTGAAGTCTATCTTGACGTCGAATGAAGGGGTGTCCGAAGGTGTGACCACTATTGAAGATCCAGTCTTCGTGCTGGTGACAACGACCTCTTCCTCCAGCTCGATGTATTTCCTCGGCGCGCTCTGCTCCACTATTCCCGAAGGCCAGATGGCATCGATATAAGGCTTGGCGCTGCCATCAAGGATAGGCACCTCTATATTGTCCAGGTCAATGACGGCATTGTCTATGCCCATACCTGTGAGCCCGGACAGAAGATGCTCCACTGTCACTACCGACACACCGTCCTTTGTAAGGGTAGTCGACCTGTCTGTACTGGACACGTAATCCGCAAGAGCCTCGATATAAAGGTCCTTGCTTACATCCGTCCTGCGGAACAGGATGCCAGTATTTTCAGGTGCGGGATTTATGGTCATCGTGGCGACCTTGCCGGTATGCAGTCCTTTCCCTTCAAAAGAATAGCTTTTTCTTAATGTATGCTGCAACTGTTTCATCTCCAATCAAAATTCGGACGGCAAAGATATATAAAAAATCTTTATGTCCAATCCAGTACCTTACCTATTCTTTTCCGTTTCTCCTGAATACCGCATAGGACCTGAGGAACTGCTTGTGCGGAAGCGCCGGGCTTCCGAGGAATACTTGTCCCTCCTCCTTTATACTGCTTATGACACCTGTCTGTGCAGCAAGAGTGGTGTTGTCCGCTATGGTGATATGCCCGGAAATGCCCACCTGACCGCCAATCACGCAATGCTTCCCGATCCTGGTCGAACCGGCCACGCCGGTCTGTGCCGCCATGACAGTATTCTCCCCTATCTCCACATTGTGGGCTATCTGGCACAGGTTGTCTATCTTGACCCCCTTGCGGATGATCGTGGACCCCATCTGGGACTTGTCCACTGTAGTATTGGCACCTATCTCGACATCATCCTCTATAATGACGTTGCCGGTATGCTCGATCTTCTTGTATGATCCGTCCGGAAGCGGGGCGAAGCCGAAACCGTCGGCCCCTATCACTGCATTGGAGTGGATAATGACATTGTCCCCGATCTCCATTCCAGGGTAAATCCTGACTCCAGGATAAATGATGCACTTCTTCCCTATCTTGACGTCATCTCCTATATATACCTGTTCATATATCTTCGAATAATCACCTATCCGGGCGCGTCTTCCAAGATAACAACCGCTGCCTATATATACCTTACGGCCTATTTTGGTGGAAAAATATCTCTTGATGTGACAGCCGCGGTATCTCTTGTATGACCGTTTCCATGCCGTGACATAGTCCAGAAGTTCGGCCACGGAAGCATAGGCATTGGAAACCCTGACCATAGTAGCTTTCACAGGCTTCTGCGGCACGAAATCATTGTTGACGATGATCACGCTGGCATCGCAGTCGTACACGTAATGTTCATATTTCGGATTGGCGAAAAAGCAGATCGCCCCCGGTTTGCCGCTCTCTATCCTCGCGAATGTGGAAACCCTTGCCTCAGGATCACCATCAACAGTCCCCTTCAGGATTTCCGCTATCTCTTTTGCCTTGAATTCCATAGAGTTTCTCGTATTTTACATTCTATAAACCTACAAATAAAACATTTTTATGTCTAAATACGAAATTTATCGTCATTATTTTCGTTATTCTGAAATTATTCTTAAATTTGCACCGTGAGTTTGATTAAGGGGACGGGGAGTCCCCTTAATTTGTTATACAGTGCCATCATGAAAATTTCAGAGATAATAGATGCAATGCAGGAAGAAATCGTTGCACGCGGATGCTTCATTGTCGATGTAAGTGTCAGCAAGGACAACGATGTCGAGATAGTCATTGAATCCGAACACGGGACAGTCTCGCTTGACGACTGTGTGGAACTGAGCCGCTGCTTCGAGGAGAAATTCGACAGGGAGACAGAGGATTATTCCCTCACAGTGGGCTCGGCAGGACTTGACCAGCCGTTCAAGGTGCTTAAACAATATGTCAAGGCCATAGGGACAGACGTCCAGGTGCTGCTGAAAGACGGAAGAAAGCTCAAGGGGACCCTTACCGGGGCTGACGAAAACGGGATAAGGCTCAAATATACCGCACGTGAAGCCGTGGAAGGCAAGAAAAAGAAAGTCACGGTGGAGCATGAAGACATTTTCCCGATGGAAACGACCAATGCAGTCATCCCGTGGATCAAGACCGAATAAAATACCCAACATTCAAAAACTGATTATAAAAGAACAGATTATAACAATGGAAAAGACAGAACTCAAAGACGCGTTTGCAGAATTCAAGAATCTGAAGAATATCGACAGGCCTACAATGATGGGTGTGCTTGAGGATGTATTCAAGACACAGCTTGCCAAAACATACGGTTCTTCGGACAACTTCGACATAATCATCAACATAGACAAAGGTGACTGCGAGATCTACCGCAACCGTGAGGTGGTGGAGAATGTCGAAGATCCCAACACGCAGATAGCACTTGCCGAGGTGAACAAGGATTCGGACGAGTACGAGATCGGGGAGACATACGCCGAGAAGGTGGAGATGAAAAGCTTCGGGCGCAGGGGCATACTGAATATCAGACAGAATCTGCAGGGGCGCATAATGGATATAGAGAAAGCCAACCTCTACAACAAGTATATAGCCAAGATCGGTGAGATCTTCACCGGAGAGGTATATCAGACATGGTCTAAGGAGGTGCTTATCCTTGACGAGGACGGCAACGAGCTGAGACTTCCGAAGTCAGAGCAGATACCGGGAGAACATTTCAAGAAGAACGACACGGTGAAGGCCATCATCAAGAGCGTGGAGATGAAGAACAACACCACTCCGTACATTGTGCTCTCCAGGACATCCGACGAATTCCTTGAAAAACTGTTCGAGCAGGAAGTACCTGAGATCTATGACGGCCTCATCACCATCAAGAAGGTGGTCAGGATACCTGGAGAAAGGGCCAAGGTGGCGGTAGAATCATACGATGACAGAATCGACCCTATAGGAGCCTGCATCGGAGTGAAGGGAGCAAGAATCATAGGCATCGTGCGTGAGCTCAGGAACGAGAACATCGACGTGCTGCAGTGGACGGCCAACACCCAGCTTCTGATACAGAGGGCTCTCAGCCCTGCCAAGATATCCTCCATCGTACCTGGCGAGGACGGCAAGATAAAGGTGTACATGCTCCCTGACGAAGTGAAGAAGGGCATCGGCAAGGGCGGATGCAACATCAAACTGGCAAGCATGCTGGTAGGACAGGAGATAGAAGTATGGAGGGAACTGCCGAAGCAGGACAACAGCGAAGAGGAAGAGGACGTGCTTCTGACCGAATTCGAGAACGAGATAGAGCCTTGGATAATAGAGAAGCTCAGGTCAATAGGATGCGACACGGCCAAGAGCGTGCTTGCACTTTCTCCCGAGGACATTGCCAAGAGAGCCGACCTTGAGGATGAGACTGTGGCCGAAGTGCTCGACATCCTCCGCTCTGAATTTGAAGAATAATGGGAACGGGCACCGCCCGTTTTCTGGATATTGACGATTTAAACATTTTTTATGGCAGAAATACGATTAAGCAAACTTACCAAACAATTCAACATCGGCCTTCAGACACTCGTGGATTTCCTGAAGGAGAAAGGAGCCGAAGTGGAAATGAATCCGAATGCCAAGATATCGGATTCATATCTGCCAGCAATAGAGGCCAAGTTCGGAGACGAACAGAAGCTCAAGCAGGATTCCGAGAAGGTAGCCATCAAGCTTAAGGAGATCATCGAACTCGGGTCCAAGAAAAAACCGGCGGACGATGACGCCGACACTCATGTAAAAGAAGTCATCATCAAGTCCAACCTGTCTTCGGAAACACCGTCTGTCCAGGCCCCGCAGCAGCCAGCCATACATGAAAATCAGCCGGCTGAGGACAAGAGCGCACCGGAGCCGGTTGAAGCACATGAGGCGCCTACACCCCAGCCTGAGAAAAAACACCAGGAAGGAGGACTCAAGATCATCGGCGAGATAGATCTGTCCCAGTTCGAGAAGAAACCTAAACCAAAAGAAGAGAAGACCGTGAAAGAACCGGAAAGACAGACTCCAGCCGGCACTGCAAAACAGGAAACGGAGACACCGGCTGCAACAACAGTAACGGCGGATACGACAGTCACGGCTGCCGGAGAAGAGCGGCATGACGAGCCTGTGAAGGAAGCCGTCGCAGAGACAGGGAAGACTTCTGCAGCCGTGGAACAGAAGGAAAATGCCAGAACCGCGGATGAAAACAATACCCGCGAAGTGAGAGAGATCAAGATAGAAGTGGAGAAACTGCAGGGCCCTAAAATCGTCGACAAGATAGACCTGTCACAGTTTGAAAGGAAGAAAAACAAGAAGAGGGAGAGAATATCGAAGGGTAACAGCCAGAAAGTGGATGTCACCAAGATAAACGAGGACCAGGAGAACGGACAGAAAAAGAAGAAGAACAACGACAAGTCCGGAAAGAACAACTTCAACGGAGACCGTGGCGGCTCTGGAAAGGGCAACAAGAAACGGGACAGGTTCAAGCAGCTGACCGAGGCGGAGGAAGAAGAGATGCAGAAGGAGATCCAGAAGCAGATCAAGGAGACCTACGCAAGGATGAACGAGAACAAGAACAAGACCAACCTCGGGGCAAAGCACAGGCGTGAAAAGAGAGAGCTTGCATCGCAGAAGATGCAGGAAGAGTTCGAGATGATGGAGATGGACAAGAAGGTCCTGAAAGTCACGGAATTCGTGACAGTCAATGACCTTGCCACCCTTATGAACAACACTCCTGTGACGAAGGTCATCGCGGCATGCATGAACCTCGGACTCATGGTGTCAATCAACCAGAGGCTCGATGCCGAGGCCCTCGTGCTCGTGGCGGAAGAATTCGGATACGAGGTGGAATTCGTGACAGCGGACCTGACGGAAGCCATAGAACAGGAGGCTGACGATGATTCCGGACATCTTGTTTCGAGACCTCCTGTAATCACGGTGATGGGACATGTCGACCACGGAAAGACTTCGCTGCTCGACTATATAAGGAAATCGAATGTCATCGCCGGAGAGGCCGGAGGAATCACTCAACACATCGGCGCATACAATGTCGTGCTTCCTGACGGACAGAGAATCACATTCCTCGACACGCCTGGACACGAGGCATTCACAGCCATGCGTGCCCGCGGAGCGAAGATGACAGACCTGGCCATCATCATCATTGCCGCAGATGACGCCATAATGCCGCAGACTGTCGAAGCCATAAATCACGCACAGGCTGCAGGAGTCCCTATGATATTCGCCATCAACAAGATAGACAAGCCGGGCGCAAATCCTGACAAGATCAAGGAGCAGCTGGCCAACATGAATATCCTTGTGGAGGACTGGGGCGGCAAATACCAGTGCCAGGAAATATCGGCCAAGAAAGGCATAAATGTGGACAAGCTTCTGGACAAGGTACTGCTTGAAGCTGAACTCCTTGACCTGAAAGCCAACCCGGACAGACGCGCCACCGGTGCGGTGATTGAATCCTCTCTTGACAAGGGCCGCGGCTACCTGGCCACAGTCCTCGTGCAGAACGGGACACTCCATGTAGGAGACATCATGCTTAGCGGATGCTACACAGGAAGGGTGAAGGCAATGTTCAACGAGAGAGGCCAAAAAGTGCAGGAGGCAGGACCGTCGACACCGGTATCGGTACTCGGACTCAACGGTGCGCCTACCGCCGGCGACACATTCAATGTAATGGCTGACGAGAAGGAAGCCAAGGACATCGCCAACAAGAGGGAGCAACTGATACGTATCCAGGGCATAAAGACCCAGAAACACATGACTCTCGAAGAGATCGGACGCAGGATTGCGATAGGGAACTTCAAGGAGCTTAACATCATCGTGAAAGGTGACGTGGACGGCTCTATCGAGGCCCTTTCCGACTCGCTTATCAAGCTTTCGACAGAAGAAGTCAGGGTGAACGTGATACACAAGGCCGTGGGTGCCATATCGGAATCCGATGTGCTCCTGGCGGCAGCCTCGGATGCCATCATCATAGGCTTCCAGGTGCGGCCTTCTGCCAACGCAAGGAAACTTGCCGAAAAAGAATCAATCGAGATAAGGCTGTACTCGGTCATATACGATGCCATCAACGAGGTGAAGAGCGGTATCGAAGGTATGCTTGCACCTGAGGAGAAGGAAGAGGTCACTGCCACTGCGGAAGTCATGGAGACATTCAAGATATCCAAGGTCGGCACGATTGCCGGATGTATTGTACGTGAAGGCAAGCTGGTCAGGAATGCCAAAGTCCGTGTCATCAGAGACGGCATCGTGGTATATACCGGAGAGCTCGGCTCACTCAGGAGATTCAAGGATGATGTCAAGGAAGTGACCACCGGCCAGGACTGCGGTCTCAACATAAGCGGATACAACGACATCAAGGTAGGCGATGTGATCGAGGCCTATACGATTGTAGAGGTCAAGAGGACACTTTAAGCCCGGTGTCAACGGCATACCAGGCTGGCCCGGAATTGTCTTTCGAAGAAAGAGGTTTGAGGGTGACCGGAAGTCACTTGTGCGTCACCCTCACTTTTTTATAAATCAGAATTTCAGTCATTTTTCAAAAACTATGAAAGGTGTTTATCTTTTTCTGGCCAACGGTTTCGAGGAAACCGAGGCCCTTGGGACGGCAGATGTGCTGAAGAGAGGCGGAATTCCTGTCAGGATGGTATCTGTCCATGATGACAAATATGTGACAAGCTCGCACAATGTCATTGTCATCGCCGACATGACATACGGAGAATTCCGGTCTACGGCGGAAATGTCAGGGACTGATGCAAATGATGTGATGATATTTCCCGGAGGCATCCCGGGCTCGACCAATCTTGCCGCAAAGAAAGACCTGATGGAAATAATGCAGGCCCACTATGCCGAAGGCGGTACACTTGCGGCAATATGTGCGGCGCCAAGTGTTGTCCTTGGACTTCTTCCGGATCTTTCCGGCAAGACCATGACATGCTATGAAGGCTTTGAAGGGCCTCTTGTGGAGAAAGGCGTGAAATACTCCAGAAACGGAGTCGAGACAGACGGCAGGATCATTACAGGCCGCGGTCCCGGACTGACACTTGAATTCGGCTTCGCAATCCTGTCCTTCCTCAAAGGCAAGGATGCCGCAGACGAAGTCAGACGCGGAATGATGCTTTAGGATTCGGAGGGTATTCCCTCACGGATGATGCTGTCGAACAATCCGCGGCAAGCGTCCTCAAGAAGATCGAGAACAAGTTCAAAGCCATCGGCACCCATGTAATAAGGGTCCGGCACGTAATCAAGCGAATGTCCGCTGAAATATGCGGACATTCTTTTTATTTTCCTTGATGTCTCCACTGACGGTGCAAGATGCATCAGATCGGTAAAATTGTTGTCGTCCATGGCGATGATCAGGTCGGAATCAAAAAAATCCTGCATTGATACAGGCCTTGCCCTGTGCGTCAATGAATAGCCCCGCGCTTCCGCTGCCCTGCGCATCCTCCTGTCCGGAAGGTCTCCCCTGTGGCCTGAATAAGTACCTGCGGAATCTATGGCAAAGGCGTCGCTGCAGCCGTTTCTGTCCACGATTGCCTGGAATATACCCTGCGCTGCCGGAGACCTGCATATATTCCCCAGGCACACGAACAATATTTTGTATTTCTTATTGGCATTCATATCGTTATATATTATTTTCCATAGCTGGAGACTGTCCGTCACGCAGGTTTTGCAATCAGGTGTCCGCTAACGTGTAATGATACGTTCAATCCTCCGCGGAACGGAAGTGAACACCTCATACGGAATTGTCCCGAGTATGCCGGCGATTTCGGAAGCTGTCGGCTCATCCCCGAAAATCGTCACGGTATCCCCCACTTCCGCATCCACGCCTGTGATGTCAAGCATGCACATGTCCATGCAGATATTCCCTATAGTCGGCACACGATGACCGTTCAGCATGAAAGAGACGGAGCCGTTGCCAAGCCTGCGGTCTATCCCGTCAGCATATCCGACCGGGATTGTGGCTATGACCGTTCCCTGCGGAGCGATATGTCCGCACCTGCCATAACCGATCGTCCCGTCTTCCGGCTTCAGATGCTTGATCTGCAGTATCTTGCACTTGAATGAAGCTACAGGATAAAGCTGCACGCCAGGCAATGCGCTCACCCCGTATATACCTATCCCGAGCCTCACCATATCGAACTGGTACTCCGGAAATCTCTCGATTCCGGCGGAATTAAGGATATGATACATGGGCCTGTACCCCAGTGTCCCGGTCAGGGAGCCGGCGTTTTTCCTGAACATTTCTATCTGGCCGAGAGTGAACGCATCGTTCTGTGGATCTTCTGCCGCGGCAAGATGCGAGTATATCGACCTGACACTGACATTATGACATTTTCCGAGAAATTCTTCCAGTTCCTCCAGCTCACTTGTCATGAAGCCGAGGCGGTGCATTCCCGTATCGAGCTTGATATGCACAGGATAGTCACTTATTCCCTTCGAATCAAGTACTTTACAGAATTCAACCAAAGTCACGAGATTAGGGATTCCCGGTTCCAGGCCGTATTCTATTATCTCCTCGAAGAAGTCCGTACCAGCCGTAAGCACGAGTATCGGCACTTTGATACCTGCCTTGCGCAGTTCCACGCCCTCCACAGGGTAAGCGACAGCCAGATAGTCTGCACCGGCCTGCTCAATCATTGATGCAAATTCGACAGCCCCGTGGCCGTAGGCATTGGCCTTGACAAGCACAAGCATCTTTGTCCTGTCATCAAGGCGCGACCTGAAATATCTGTAGTTCCTGAGACAATTCGGAAGATTAATTTCCAGTCTCGAAAAATCATTCTCGTTCATTCCAGCAAAAATTACAGGCAGATGTACTACGGCCACTGTGACATGCCCGGCTCATCCGGCCAAAACGGATGCAAAAATATCAAATTTCGCAGTCCGTTCCAATTTTTATGTCAACATCCGGCAAACAACCGGCAGCAACTGTACCGAGACTGCTGACAACGCCGGAGGGAAAGAGTCTGACAGGCGCAGTTTTTGTATATGGAGGTCATCTTTGAAATCCAATTGCAGAGAAATTTTATGAATATCTGGTTTATTCTTATTGCCATCATGATCCTCAGCCTTATAGTGCAGGGGATGCTGACGAACAGATTCAACAAATATTCCAAGGTACCGACAAGCAATGGCATGTCAGGAGCTGAAATAGCGATGAAAATGCTGAATGACAACGGTATATATGATGTACAGGTAGTTCCCACGAAAGGGATGCTGACAGACTTCTACAATCCTGTAAACAAGACTGTGGCATTGAGCGAAGGCGTATACGCAAGCCGGTCTGTGGCTGCCGCTGCAGTTGCCGCCCATGAATGCGGCCACGCCATACAGCATGCCAAGGGATATGCACCTCTTAAATTCAGGACTGCGCTCGTACCTTTTGTCAACTTTGCATCCAATATCGTGCAGTGGGTGCTGCTGGTAGGTGTGTTGCTTATGAGTGTATTCCCTGGTTTGCTCTGGTTCGGTATCGCCCTGTTCGCCGTTACCACGCTTTTCAGCTTCGTGACCTTGCCGGTGGAGATAAACGCGAGTTCCAGGGCAGTGACATGGCTCAGAACTGCAGGGATAACCGATGAGCAGACACAGCCTATGGCTATAGACGCCCTCAAATGGGCTGCATACACTTATGTGATAGCCGCAATCGGCTCGCTTGCCACACTGCTGTACTATATAGGTTTGGCGCGCAGGGACTGACGGAAAAAGATCCTGCAGCACAGCAGAGGCTTCAGAACAATGTAGGAGGATTTGAGTCAAGGCCCTTGAGGATTTTCTCCATGATGGCCTGACGGAACAGAACGGATTTGGTATTGACCTTGAAACGGCTGCAATATTCGTTTATTGCAGCCATTTCCTTATCATTCAGATAGATGACCTGCCTGTTCTTCCTGATCAGGGAAGCCTTTTCCTTTTTCAGGAAATCCGGGTCAATTCTCGATATCGTCTTCTTCTTTCTCAAAATCCGGAATTTTAGGGCAAATATACTATATCGGATTTAAAAATAACAGTCTGACGACACTAATGCACGTTCTGTTCCGGCAGATTTGCAATCTGCCAGGAAATGATTGCAGCCGGAGTGCAAATCCGGCTGAACGGCAGCGGTCGGCGTCCGAACTTAAGAGTCAAATCCAAATGAACTGCAATCAAAATCCCGGACATGGCAGAATCCGATGTGTACAGGTTGATATTCAAGGATTTCTGCCATACCCGGGAAAGAAAAGATGATATATACTATTCGCTCACGGAAGACTGCGATACGGCATAGTCGTAGTCGGCATCAGTGAATGTGTAGGTATAAAGGGAATACCTGTTCTTCGACGATACCTGGGTATAGCTCTCCATCCGACATAGATTGTTGGGTATATCCTTGCCTTCCGGCAAAGAATGAACAATTCGGTACTTTCCATCGAATGTCACCGTTATGGCATCATACGGAAGGGCCAGATCAAGATAGGAACTGCTATACTTGTCGCCCATATCACTTGCCGAATACGTATAGGCTTCTCCGGTTTTTAATGTGATAGGTATCTTGTCGTACGGATTCGGTCTGTCTTCTTCATCTTTAGAAAGTTCTACCGTGTGTGATGATGCATTGACAAGCGTCACTTCCGTTATGCAAGTATAGTCGACGCATGAGACCGTGCAAAATAATATTGAAACTACTGATAAAAACCTATTCATATGGATCCATAATCTGTTTTACTGTATCACCTGTCATATTGTATTTGGCACATTCTGCCGCATTGTCTCTGGCATAGTCTTTCAGTTTGTCCTTTATTTTCCCGAAACCAAGGTTGTTCAGGACAATGTCCTGCAGTATTGTCACCGGAACATCATGTATCACATCATCCGGATACTGTTCGTAATTATCATATCCAAATCCCTTATAATATAATCTCTGATTCGAATTGTCTATGAAGTCTATAAATATTGGCGTATAGTTATTTTCACCTGGTATTCTCATCTGTCTGTTATATGTTTTAGGAGTCACAAGTTCAACAACTTTCCCGTCAACATTCAATATAACCGGACTCTCCAACTTATTCAAAACATTAAGTTCACTATACTCCTGTTTAGTAAGAATATATGCAGCACAGCATGCCCAACTTTCTCGTATAAGGTTTGATGTCAATGGGAAATTGGCATGGTTAGAGTAATGTACCCAATGGCCGCCGTACTCGTGACTTGTCGTTTCAAAGATTTCAGAAGGTGTTCTTCGTTTTCCATTACTCATTCCCATAATTTTTATATCCGGACCGACATTCAGCCAAATTTCGCAATAATACTTTCCTGTAAATGATTTATCTTTATCATGATTATAAGCAATTTTTTTCTTGTTTGCACCACCGGATACTAAAGGTCTTTCAAGACCACCATTATTTCCGTATTCAACTCTCCATGCAGCTCGATGTATCGCTGCATATCTCAATGCCTTTGAATCATCATTCGCTATATCGACGTTCCATGTACCTTTTATTGTCGGGCCATTGAAATATGCCTGGCCTATGTCTCCGTCCCTGATATCCCAACGGTCTGATTCCCATACAATCTTCATTGAAGCCTTGCTTTGGAATGAATGCTCGAATGAGTAGTAACCGTTGTCATCAGTTAGTCCTTCTCTAACTTTGAGCAAGTGGGTTCCTCTAACTCGGACTTTTTTTATAGGGACTTGTCCTCCGACAAGATCGTCATAGGCAGTAATCCTTCCGTTAGGAAACCATTTTGCCGCTTTCGTCTTTGGCTCATATTCCTGTCCGGTCATCCTGTAGGCCTCTGCCATCAGTTCTTCAAGTGCTCCCGGATCTATATCCTGACCGAGTCTTGTCTCAACTTCTTCATCATAATAGTCCGGCATGAACGCCTCTATCAGGACTTCATGGCCGACTGACAAGGTATCCGACAAAGCCTTCCAATAGGATGCCTCGATGGTGGAATACTGGTATGTCGGTACATCTTCAGGCAATTCGGGATCATGATAGGAACATCCGTCTACAAGCACCTCCCTGTCAAGCGGGTATTCGGACAGAATCAGTTTCGGATTATTCTTCAGTATGGAAAGCTCTGCCTCGTCTTTCGGGCTGAACTTGACATAATAGTGTGTCGTCACTATGCTTTCTTCCGGAATGGCGGCCCTTGTTTCCGGTGAGACATTCTGTAAGGCCTTGCGAAGATTGCTTACAGAATATGGTATCTCGATTTTTTCACCCATTACCATAGGACCTTCATTGTACACATACTCCGGGTCCTGACACAGAATCTGCTGCTCATTGGCAGGTGACTGTTCTCTTTCAGATATCCCGCTTTCTTTCTGGCATGATACTGTAAGCATCGCAGACAGTACCATTACTAACGTAAAGATTTTTTTCATTGAAGTATGTTTTAGTATTGTTTATCGTTTATTTTAAACTTTGTTTACAATCACGCTGCGCCTCGGCATAGTCCGAACTCGTTCGGACTATGCTCTCGGCTTTCAGTTTATTTTATAAGCATCGTTTCAAGTGCTGTTTCAGCTGTTGTCTTAGCTGTTGTTTTAGTATTGAAACAATTAATAATCATTATTTTACAACAAAGGATCCTTCGGCATAGATGACAGGAGAATCTATGACTATCCAATAGGTCCCCGGAGTATCGGGAGCCTCTACCGTATAGGAAGGTGTCATGTCGGAATTGAAACCGTCACATGAGATTTCCTCGCCTGTCGATGAAAGGATATAGACAGAGGTCTCGTCAGTATCCATGCAAAAGAGTTCAATGAGATTCTTCTCAATATAAAAGGTAGCAGATACATCAGCAGTAACATTACGTCCATTATGTTTACCTCTATGGACTTTTGTTAAAATGATGCTTTTTTGGTTTTCATTAACGGAAGCATTACTTCCGTCGGCTGACGAACTGATACACAATAACAGAAGTCCGGCAATAATGGTGCTGATACATTTAATAAAAACTTTCATAATAAAATTTTTAATTGTTATGTTTAGCAAAGTTATGTGTATAAAGTTTTACATGTATCTTGAAAATGAAGAAATTTACACCATTAAATTATTAATAATCAACAACTTTATAAAACAAGACAATTAGGGATGGAAGCAAAGTTTTACATTGAGCAGTAATTGGGACTTTTACTCGTCTTCTGACAACAGTTTTCTAAGGTAAATTCCAAGATTCGTATCGTGCTCGGACAGTCCAAGATTTTGCCTTATTTTAAAACTTTCGATATAATGCCTCTTGTTCTGGATGTACTGGCCAACCTCTTTCCCGGACAGGCCAAGCGTAAAAAGGCAACAGAACTCTATCTGCCATTCGGATAGCCCTTTGGATTCCAGATAATTTATAAATCGGGGGTGGACAGCAGAAAATGCCAGTCTCGTCGTAGACATAAAGGTTTTCTTGTCTTCGACCAGTTTATAAAGTTTTTGTCTAGTATGACTGTCGGTTTTGTCATCATCGACAATGGCTGCTGCAAAAAAGTCATTTAAGAGTTTTAGCCTGTCACTTATTATTTTCATTGAAAGCCTGTCTACTGGCGGGTTGTTTTCTATCATGTTCGAAAGTGCATCCCGTTCTTTCATTAAAATTGAATAGTTCTTTTTATATTCGTTTACTTCTTCTTCAAGTATCCGTTTTTCTTCGGACAAAGTTTCATTCTTTTGTTCAACTACAATTTTTTCGGCTTCCCTGGTTTTCAGTATTTTCAAGATTTGGCAGATAATGATAATCAAAAGGATAATAACAATAAACGAAACCAAAGCAATTACCGTCTTCGAGTACTTGCTTTTTTCTATCATGAGTTCTTTTTCGTACGTGCTTCTAATTGATTTCGTATTCTGGCTGAAAATTACCAGATCTAACGAATCTGAAATTTCAGAATACCTTTTATATAACGAAAAAGCCGTGTCCGAGTGACGGAGCGTATCATATAGATTGGAGGCATACAGGTAATATTTAAGATCATTTCTGTAATCCTCATTATTGTTTTCGTAATTTCTTATGGCTTCTTCGGCCCTGGCAGTGTCACCCAATGCCAGATAGAATGATGAAACATTCAGCCAATCAATGTCTTCTGCAGAGAAATAGCTGATATATTGGTCCAAAGTCTTTTGCAATTCAGTGTATTTTCCTGTATCTGAATATAGTCCAAGCAATATATGGAAGTAGGCTTTTCTGTTTTCAATATCAAGATAATCCCATAATATACGTACGGTATCCAAAACAGAGGAAACGTCCTCATACTTTTCTTTTATGGAATAATATATGGAAGTATTTATAAGAGAGTGGGCATACCTGTTCTTGTCCCCAGCCTCTTTGAAACAAGACTCTGCAGCCAAACTGTATTCCAATACTTTTTCCGTGTCAAATATGTCCATTGAAATATTGGACATGGCAATGTATAGCAGGCCTGCCGCCACATGGTCATCGGCCTTTCCGACATATTGCTCAGCTTTCACGAAACTCTCCATGGCGGCCTCATTGTTTCCGGCATTCTGGCAGATGCGCCCATAGTAATAGTACGATTTCAGCCGTTCGTCCGCATTCCCGTGCCGGGAGTACCATTTCACGGCGACATTGATCAGACTGTCATCCACGGAATCGATGCCGTTCTTGTCCAAGGCCATGGAATACAGAAGGGCAAAGCGGGCATGTTCTTCCCGTCCGCGTATGTCGCCGGCCGCAGACAGGGAATCAAGGGTTTCGAGAGCCTGTTCAGGAGCTTCCGAAATGTAGGACTGAACTTCATCGAGTATCCTTGTCTGCTCTCTGTCCGTACAGGAACAGAGTATCAGAAGCATTGCCACAGGGAATGTCGCCAGGAATGTTCTCATATCGTCGGTCTTCAGGTAATTGTCATTTATTCGCGGAAATTACCATATTTCCTGTACTTCATGACAGCGCATATATGATGCTGTATCGCAGCCGGACGATGCATGCCTGCGATGAAATTTCCTAATGAACGTGAATTCGATGAAATTCATTCCATTCATTTCATCGAATTACCTCTATAGAGGACGAAGTCCGGCGTAAGTTCTCCCCTACGCAGGGGAGAATTTAAGAGGGGTGACACGAAAAAGGAAAGGGATTTCGAAGAAATCGTAACGTCAGTTCGACGGAATCTCTGATATTGAACAGAATAATTCGTCGAACTGACGTTAATGACGTTATGGTAGCTGTCCGTGATTTCCATCGGGGAATACGGTATCCGGAAAACAACAGGCCCACGAATATGCAGTGACAAATACGAGTATTTCCGAAAAAAGGCTTGTAATTGAAAAAATATTCGTATGTTTGCACCGTTTTATGGATTTGAGGAAAAACATATCTATCATAGTGATGCCTGGCAACAGAGTCCGACGAGGCCTGGCTGCGGCATCTGTCCTTGTCCGAATATAGGAGGGTGACATTCGGAAACCCTCGCCTTTTCCAAAGTACAGATACATATATGAAAGCATTAATTGCAATTGACAATCGAGGTTTGTCTTGCCGTTAGGGGCTTTATTGTTTTTCAGGATAAAAACCAGTTAATCATAGATAGCAGAGAAATGGAAATCGATGTTCTTGTGGCCAACAACGGCCATGCGAAGTACGCGCAGGAGATATGTGACGAGATGTTCATATCTGCCCAGGAAAGAGGCACCGGAATCGCAAAACGTACTCCGGAGTACATAATCGAGAAGATGAAGGCAGGGAAATCTGTCATTGCAATCGCCAGGAACGGGAAATTTGCAGGTTTTTCCTATATCGAGACCTGGGAAGGGAAAAAATACGTAGCCAATTCCGGGCTTATCGTGGCTCACGCCTTTAGGGGAATCGGGCTTGCCAAAAGGATCAAGCAGAGGATATTCAGGCTGTCCAGGGAAAAATACCCTGACGCCAAGATATTCAGTATCACCACAGGAGCTGCCGTCATGAAAATGAACTATGAGATCGGCTTCAGGCCTGTGCCGTTCGGGGAGCTGACGCATGATCCGGAGTTCTGGAAAGGCTGCCAGGGCTGCAAGAATTTCCCTATCCTCCAGAACAACAATTACAAGATGTGCCTCTGCACCGGGCTTCTGTATGACCCGATGGAACACATTGCCGTGCAGGATGCCGGCATACGGATGGCGCAATAGACACTCGACATTCCCACATCAGACAAACAGACAGACATAAAACCACAATAAAATGAACAACAAAGTCGTACTTGCATTCAGCGGAGGTCTTGACACGTCTTTCTGCGTGCCTTACCTGAAAAACGAAAAAGGTCTTGAAGTCCATACCGTCATGGTGAACACAGGCGGATTCTCCAAAGAGGAGGAAAAAGCCATAGAACAGAGGGCTCTCCAGCTCGGGACAGCCTCGCACACCAACATAGACGCAGTGGACACCTACTACAGGCATGGTATCAAATACCTGATATACGGCAACATACTTAAGAACGCCACATATCCGCTTTCTGTAAGTTCGGAGCGTGTGTTCCAGGCTCTCGAGGTTCTCAAACTCGTGAAGAAGCTTGGAGCAGGCTACGTAGCGCACGGAAGTACCGGAGCCGGCAACGACCAGGTCAGGTTCGACATTGTATTCGAGATTCTCGCTCCAGAGGTGAAGATAATAGCTCCTATCCGTGAACTTTCCATCACAAGGCAGGAAGAGATCAAGTATCTGCAGGAGCACGGCTATGAATCATCCTGGGAGAAATCCAAATATTCGATTAACCAGGGGCTCTGGGGCACCAGCATAGGCGGAGTGGAAACGCTTTCGTCAGACGGCTGGCTTCCTGAGGAGGCATATCCGACCAAGGTCACCAAGACTGCGCCCGAGCATATCAGGATAGGCTTCGAACACGGCGAGCCCGTGTCCGTGAACGGAGAGAAGATGTCTCCTGTAGATGTCATACGGAAGGTAAAGGACATCGCAGGGCCGTTCGGCATCGGAAGGGATATTCATGTAGGTGATACTATCATAGGTATCAAGGGCCGTGTCGCATTCGAGGCAGCAGCCCCGCTCATCATCATCAAGGCCCACCACCTGCTTGAAAAGCATGTCCTGACCAAAGGCCAGCTCTACTGGAAAGACCAGATTGCAGGCTGGTACGGGCAGCAGATGCACGAGGCCATGTATCTTGACCCTGTGCTCAGGGACATGGAAGCCATGATGGACAGCATGGAGAAGAATGTCTGCGGAGAAGTGGAAGTGGCGCTTATGCCATATCATTTCGCAGTACTCGGATGCACGAGCGGACATGATCTGATGAGCTCCAAGTTCGGCTCATACGGTGAGATCAACAAGTCCTACACAGGAGCCGACGTGGTGGGCTTCACCAAGGTGCTTGCGAATCCGCTCAAGATATATTACAGCGTGAACAGCGCGCATGCCGAAGACGTGGTCAAGGACTAAAACATCGACATCATGATCAAAGCGGCAATAGCAGGAGGTACGGGATATACCGGAGGAGAACTTTTCAGGATACTCCTCCGGCATCCTGAAGTGGAAATCACGGCGGCCACGACTACTTCGTCCGAAGGCACGCCCGTAAGTGAAGTCCACCGCGACCTGATCGGCGAGACGGATCTGACATTCGGGACGGAGATCGGAGACCCTGACGTACTCTTCCTGTGTCTGGGCCACGGCCTGTCCAGGGAATTCATCGACACTCACAATATCAGTGATTCCTGCAGGATAATCGACCTCGGGAACGATTTCAGGCTTGACGGAGACTATGCAGGACGTCATTTCGTATATGGCCTGTGCGAAGGGGACAAGGAGAATATCAGAAACGCACATGACATTGCCAATCCCGGATGCTTCGCCACTGCCATACAGCTTGCACTTCTTCCGCTTGCAGATGCCGGACTGATACAGGATGAAGTACATGTGACAGCCATTACCGGGTCGACAGGAGCCGGGAAAAAGCTGTCCGGCACTTCTCATTTCAGCTATCGGGACAACAATATCTCCATATACAAGCTGTTCACCCACCAGCACCTTGCAGAAATAAGGAAAAACACGGGAAGGCACTCCGGGAAGGAACCGGTGGTGAATTTCGTACCAATGAGAGGTGATTTCACCCGCGGCATATTCGCCAGCGTGTACACAAGGGCGGCAGAAGGTATGGATGAAAGGAAATACACCGAACTTTTCAAAGACTTCTACAAGGACTCCCCTTTCGTCTTCCACTCGGAAGACGGAATTTCCTTGAAAGAAGTCATAAACACGAACAAGGGGCTGCTTCATGTCGAGCTGCATGACGGCTATGTACATATCAGCTCCATAATAGACAACCTTGTGAAGGGAGCGTCAGGACAGGCGGTACAGAACATGAATCTCATGTTCGGCTTCGACGAGACCGCGGGGCTGAAGCTCAAGGCTTCGGCATTCTAAGACTCTGAAAGCCTGCCCCTTCTCCGGGAGACTCTGCCGGTATTCATCCCGACAATAAAACGAATAAGGAAATGGATCTGTTTAAAGTATACAAGCTATGGGATATCGAGCCGGTGAAGGGGCTCGGAACCACACTATGGGACAAAAACGGAGAAGTCTATACCGACTTGTACGGCGGGCATGCCGTCATCTCCGTCGGACATTGCCATCCCCACTATGTCAAAGCTGTCACCGAACAGCTGAACAAGCTCGGCTTCTATTCCAATGCCGTGCAGAATTCCCTTCAGAAGGAACTGGCGGGCAAGCTCGGCAAGGCCTGCGGGTATGATGACTATTCCCTGTTTCTCTGCAACTCAGGGGCGGAAGCCAACGAAAATGCACTTAAGCTGGCATCATTCCAGACAGGCAGGGCCAAGGTCCTCGCATTCGGGAAAGCATTCCACGGCAGGACATCAGGTGCCGTAGCCGTCACGGACAATCCGAAGATACAGGCTCCGTTCAACTCGACGGCCAATGTGGAGCTCGTACCGCTGAACGATATCGAAGCCGCAGAGAAGGCTTTGGACACAAGGGAGTTCGCCGCCGTCATCATAGAAGGCATACAGGGAGTTTCAGGGATACATGAGCCTGAGGACGGCTTCCTTGTCGCCCTCAGGGAGATCTGCGACAAGACCGGCACAATGCTCATCCTTGACGAGATTCAGTCAGGATACGGACGCACAGGACAATTCTTTGCGCACCAGCATGCCGGCATCAGGGCAGACATTGTCACCACTGCTAAGGGGATGGCGAACGGCTTCCCTATCGGAGGTGTACTGATATCCCCGGCATTCAAGCCTGAATACGGAATGCTCGGCACCACTTTCGGAGGCAACCACCTGGCATGTGCCGCAGCCATTGCAGTCCTGGAAATCATTGAAAGCGAGCATCTGGTAGAGAATGCGGCCCAGGTAGGCGAATATTTCAGGAACGCACTCTGCCCTGGCGGGAATCCGGTACATCCGTTCAAGGAGTACAGGGGACGCGGGCTGATGATCGGCCTTGAGGTCAAGGACGGCTATGAAAACCTGAGAGACCGGCTCCTGTTCGAAGGACATTTCTTCACAGGCGCTGCAGGTCCCAAGGTGATAAGGCTGCTGCCGTCGCTGACAATTTCCACTGATACAGCAGATCGCTTCGTGACTGCCGTGAAAGAACTTGCCGACTGATACCTTCTACCCCTGGTCTTCCGGATACCTGGCCTTGCTCCGGTTCACGAGAAGCACTCCGGCGAAGATAAGCACGACGGCGATAATCTTGAGAATATTAAATGTGTCCATGCCCCAGATTATGGCCACCACTGTGGCCACTACGGGCTGGACATAATTGTACATGGCCACAAGTGTCGGCCGGAGGAACTTCTGCCCTACCGGGACAATGAGGTAGCACAGGAATGTCCCGAATACCAGCACATAGGCCAGTTCCGCATATTCTGTCAGGGAAATAGAGTCCCATCCCGTAAGCGCAAGACTTCTTGCCGAGACCGGTATCATGACGACAGACGAGAACGTGAACATCCATTTCATAAGCGTTATAGGTGAATATTTCCTGATCAGGTCCCTGAAGATGACCAGATATACGGCGTATGAGCATTGTGCGAGGAAGCAGAGCAGGTCACCGGCCAGATTTGACGTACGCGCCGTCTGCACCGCTTCGGAAGCGCCTGGAATCAGACGGTTGCCGAACACCAGCAGCAATGCACCGCAGGCACCGAGGAGGACACCCCCGGCCTTCATGCCAGTTATAGGCTCCTTGATGAATATGGCGGCGAATATCATGGTCACTATCGGAAGTGTGGTGGTGATGATCGACGCATCCACCGGAGAAGTCATCGAGACCCCTGTGACATAGACGCCCTGGTTCAACAGTATGGCGAACAGTCCGGCAAAAAACAGGCGCACATAGTCCCATTTGTCCAGGATTTTCTCCCCTTTGGTAAAGAATGATAATATCCAGAACAGCGCCGCCGCCCCGAATATCCTGACATCTGCCACAAGCATGGCGGACACGGCATCCGAATTCATGGCAGCCTTGGAAATAGGGGCCATCATACCCCACATGACGCTTGCCGCGAGCATCGACAGATGCCCCATTCTCTGTTCACTTGTCATATTCGCCTTCTTTTTCAGGGCGCAAATATAGTATTTTTAGCGTTATTCCGTTCTGTATTCGTCATTTTGATGAATTACAGCCAACTTTCCGTAATTATGTTACAAGACTCCGTAATAAACATACAGCGCGGCAGAATCAGGAATATTATCTTTGTGCCGAGGAAGCAGGTCACGGACCAGTGAGACTCAGAGACTTCCGGGAAATATAATGCAAAAGGAAATACGCAAAATAGACACCATACACGGATGCAGCGGCTTCTTTTCCAACAGAACATGCCAGCCGCTCGCCGGAATCGTGCGCCCAGACGATAAATACGCTGGCAGTCTGCTGAGGCTCGGGCTGTATTCCGTCATCCTGGACAGGAAACCGGGCAGCTGCTGCTCCGGATGGAAGGAGTGCGACTTCTCCGCAGGGACGGTGGCATTTGCCCAGCCCGGGACTCCGGTCTGCATGGGTCCCGGGGAGAAGGACAAATGCAGGATACTGCTTTTCCATCCGGAATTCATCGCAGGGACCGCCCTTGCAGGAAGCATGCGCGGATACAGCTTCTTCAGATACAGGTGCAACGAGGCCCTGCATGTCTCGGAACGTGAACTTTGCACTATGCAGGACTGTATGGACAGCATCGAAAAGGATCTGCGCTGGGGTACGGATGAGTTCTCGCACGGCATCATCACGGAAAGGATAAGACTCATGCTGGACTACGGGGCCAGATTCTACAAGAGACAGTTCATCACAAGGCATGAAGAGAACTGTACCGTCATACGCCAGGCTGACAGCATCCTGGACAAGTATTTCCTGACAGGACAGGTCCTGAAAAAAGGGCTGCCGACAGCATCGTTCCTGTCCCGGGCTCTCGGGATATCGGCCGCTTATCTTGAAGACCTGCTCACATGCGAGACAGGGAAAGGCATAGCGGAATACATCGGTTCGAAACAGTTCTGCACAGCCTGCAATCTTCTCTGCAGGACAGACAAGAGCATCCAGGAGATCTCCATGGAGACCGGCTACTGCTCCATGGAACACTTCTGCGAAATATTCAGGAGACTTACAGGGCACAGTCCGGGGCGGGATTCCGCGCACATGTAACAGTCCGGGGCGGGATTCCGCGCACATGTAATAGATATTCGCGGATTCGGTGAAATAAAAGAACGTGAGTTCGATGAATTTTAATTATTGAAAATCATCGAACTACCGCTGAGGAGCAGGACGCAAGTCCTGCGACGGGCCCCCGGCGAGGGGGCGGTAGGGGGTGGCGCCCCTTGGAAAGGGGCTGTCGCCACAGCGACTGGGGTTTAAGAAAATTGGATTTCGCAGAAATCCTTAACGACTGTTCGACGAATTCCTTGGTCCTGAGCAACCTAAATTCGTCGAACTGACGTTAAAAGAAGTAAATTTCAGAGAAATACCTCTATAAGGGACGAAATCCGGCTCAAGAGAGGCGAATTCCCGAAGTGACATCCGGGCTGCCCCGGAGAGGGTGGCCATTGATGGTGAAGCTGAGGGTGAATGAGGGTGGCCATCGAGGGTGAAGCTGAGGGTGAATGAGGGTGAATGAGGGTGAATGAGGGTGAAGCTGAGGGTGAATGGGGGTGAAGCGAAAAATGGAAAGGGATTTCTGAAAATTTTTATTAAGTTTGTGGATTGGACTTGACAGACAAAATTCACATCAGATGAGAAATTTCACTTCGATAACCCAACTGGGCAATCTTGACGAGGCATTCGCAAAAGCGAAATACGTCAAGGAACATCCCTTTGCCGACCAGGGACTCGGCAAGAACAAGACCCTGCTCATGATTTTCTTCAACTCAAGCCTGAGGACCAGGCTGAGCACACAGAAGGCGGCCATGAATCTGGGAATGAACGTGATAGTCCTGGATGTCAACCAGGGAGCATGGAAACTTGAAACGGAACGTGGCGTGATAATGGACGGAGACAAGTCCGAACATCTTCTTGAAGCCATACCGGTGATGGGATGCTACTGCGACATCATAGGAGTAAGGTCCTTCGCCAAATTCGAAAGCAAGGAGGATGACTACACGGAGAAGATACTGACACAGTTCATCGAATACTCAGGCAAGCCGGTATTCAGCATGGAAGCCGCCACAAGGCATCCGCTGCAGACGTTTGCCGACATGATCACCATAGAGGAATATAAGAAGAAGGACAGGCCGAAGGTCGTCATGACCTGGGCTCCGCATCCGAAAGCATTGCCGCAGGCGGTACCGAATTCATTTGCCGAAGGCATGAACATGACAGACTACGAATTTGTCATCACCCATCCCGAAGGCTACGAACTGGATCCGGCATTTGTCGGAAATGCGAAGGTCGAATATGACCAGGAAAAGGCGTTGGAGGACGCGGACTTCGTATATGCAAAGAACTGGGCAGCCTATTCCGGAGACAATTACGGGAAAGTCCTGAACATGGACCGCAGCTGGACAGTCGACAGCCGGAAAATGGCCCTGACGGACAACGCATATTTCATGCACTGCCTTCCGGTACGGCGCAACATGATAGTCACCGACGAGGTGATTGAAAGTCCGCAGTCGATAGTGATCCCGGAAGCAGCCAACAGGGTGGTGTCCGCACAGACCGTCATTAAGGAGATACTCCTGTCACTGTAACGCAGTGGCCGGCATCAGTGAGTAAAGGAAATTCTGGAATGGAAAAGATAAAGGTATTCAAAATCGGCGGCAACGTCGTGGATGACCGTGCGCGCCTTGAAAAATTCGCAGAGGAGTTCTCAGCCATCCCGGGACGCAAGGTCCTGATACATGGCGGCGGGGCAATAGCAAGCGCCATGCAGAAAGAACTCGGACAGTCTCCCGTAATGATAGAAGGCAGAAGGGTGACAGATGCCGCGACGCTCCGCATAGTGACCATGGTCTATGCAGGCTGGTGCAACAAGAGCATTGTGGCCCTCCTGCAGAAAAACGGATGCAATGCCATCGGTCTGTCCGGAGCGGACGGAGCCGTGATCAAAGCTACGAAAAGGCCTCCTGTCAGGTTAGCCTCAAGCGGCGAGACGGTAGACTATGGTTTCGTGGGAGACCTGGATCCGTCAGACATAGACAGCGGCTTCATCACAAGCCTGCTGGACATGGGGCTTGTACCGGTGTTCTGCGCCATAACATGCAGCCGTGACGGGGAATTGCTGAATACCAATGCGGACACCGTGGCTTCAAGCATAGCGGTGAGCCTTGCTTCCAAGGCCGTCACCAGCCTTATATACTGCTTCGAGAAAGACGGGGTGCTGGCCGACAGGAACGATGACAGCAGCCTGATACCTGAGATCACCCCGGACATCTTCCGGAAACTGAAGGAAGACGGGACAGTGGCAGACGGAATGCTTCCGAAACTGGAAAACGCATTCAAGGCCATAAAGGACGGTGTGGCGGAAGTAGTCATCAAGAATTCCGGGAACATACTGAACGACAGGCAGACAGTCTGCCACAGCTGACACCGGGAATGGATATGGAAAAGACCATAAGCGATGCCGTCAGCATGCTGAAGGGGATGGTGGCGATACCGTCAGTATCCTTTGATGAAGGGAAAGTCTGCCGCTACATATCCGAAGTGCTTGAAAGCCGCGGCATCATGCACCACATGATAAAGAACAACATTGTGGCAGCAGGGCAGGGCTTCGACCCCGAGAAAAAGACGCTGATGCTGTGTGCCCACATGGACACAGTCCCTCCCAACAGCGAATATTCATTCGACCCGTACCGCCCCGATTATGCCTGCGCAGAAAAAGTCCTCGGACATGCGGAAAATGAAATCGTATGCGGACTCGGCAGCAACGACGACGGAGGGTCAGTGGTGTCAATGTGCGCCGCATTCGGACATTTCATGGAGGAAGAGCTTCCATTCAACATTGTGCTTGTTCTGAGCAGTGAAGAAGAACGGTCCGGTCCTGACGGGATGACCTGGATATGGGAACACTACAATGAGATTCCAGGCTTCGGGAAGGCTGGAAGACCTGACTGGGCCATTGTCGGCGAACCGACCGGAATGAAAGCCGCCACATCGGAGCGCGGACTGCTCGTAATTGACGCGGAAGCGGAAGGTGTCAGCGGGCATGCCGCACGCGGAGAGGGAGTCAATGCCCTTTATATCGCACTGGATGACATAGACCGGCTGAGGAACTTCGAATTCACCCGGATCTCCCCGGAAACGGGCAAGGTCAGGCTTTCCGTCACACAGATAGAAGCAGGCACGGCACACAATGTCATACCGGACAGGTGCCGTTTCGTGGTGGACATCAGGCCGACGGAAATGTACGATAACAGCGAGATACTTGAAATGCTTCAGGCCGTATGCAGGAGCAGGCTGACTGCAAGGAATCTCAGAAACAAGTCTTCAGCCACATTCGGAGACTCCCCGCTGAAGGAATGCCTGGCGGAATCCGGCATAGAGACATACTCCTCCCCTACCACATCCGACTGGATAAGAATAGGATGCGACGCCGTCAAGATGGGCCCCGGAGAATCCGGAAGGTCGCACAAGAAGGACGAGTACATACTGGTCTCCGAAATCGAAGGGGCAATACGGGGCTACATTGATTTCATCAATCGTTTCGCGGAAACGGTCAGAAGACGGCAGGTGGCGGAATGAAAACGGTTTAAAAAAATTATAATTATTATGATAAAGAAAATAGCACTCGTGGCACATGATGCCAGGAAACAGGAACTTGTGAGCTGGGTAAGGTTCAATGCCGGCTCTCTGAAAGATTGCAGGCTTTTCTGCACCGGCACTACAGGACGGCTGGTGGAAGAGGCCCTCGCGGAAGTGCTCGGGGACGATATGCCGGTGATCGACAAACTCCTCAGCGGACCGCTTGGAGGAGACGCGCAGATAGGGGCCCTGATAGCCGAAGGCAAGGTGGACATGCTCGTATTCTTCTGCGACAACCTCATCATGCAGGGGCACCAGAACGATGTGATGAGCCTTGTAAGACTGGCCTCACTGTATAACATACCGTTCGCCACGAACAGAAGCACGGCAGACTTCATAATATCCTCGCCTCTCTACAGGGACGACAGCTACGAGCGTATTATCCCTGCTTGTATCGAATCATATAAAAACAGGAAACTCTGATATGGCAACTCTCTGGAGCAAAGGAACAAAGGCCTCAGACGTGGTGGAAAATTTCACCGTGGGGAATGACAGGGTGCTCGACATGGCACTTGCAAAATATGATGTAATCGGGTCCAAGGCGCATATAAGGATGCTTGAGTCCATCGGACTGCTCACTGCGGAAGAGCTTGACACGCTCACTGCGGCACTCGACGATATACTCGGAGAAATAGAGGCCGGAAGCTTCGTGCTCGAAGACGATGTGGAGGACATTCACTCCCAGGTCGAGCTTCTCCTGACAAGGAGGCTTGGAGACGTCGGCAAGAAAATACATTCGGGGAGGTCACGCAACGACCAGGTGCTTGTGGACATCAAGCTTTTCCTCCGGGACGAACTGCTGAAAACTAAAGAAGAAGTCCTGGAGCTCTTCGGCGTGCTTCAGGATCTCAGCGAAAAATACAAGGATGTGATGCTGCCCGGATACACGCACGGCCAGGTGGCCATGCCTTCGTCGTTCGGACTCTGGTTCGGAGGATATGCGGAAGCCCTCGCTGATGACATGTATATGCTGAACGGGGCATATCACCTTGTAAACCAGAATCCCCTCGGCTCGGCTGCAGGATACGGCAACTCCTTCCCGCTGGACAGGGAGATGACCACCCGGCTTCTTGAGTTCGAGGACCTGGACTATAATGTCATCGCCGCTCAGCTCAGCCGCGGCAAGGCAGAAAAGGCAGTAGCGTCCGCCATCGGCAGCATAGCACTGACCCTGAACAAGTTCGCGTCTGACTGCTGTCTGTACATGTGTCCGAACTTCGGCTTCATCTCATTCCCTGACGAACTCACTACCGGCTCCAGCATAATGCCGCACAAGAAGAACCCTGACGTGTGGGAGATAATCCGCGGCAACTGCAACAGGATTCTCGGGTGCGGGAACTCGATAGCCCTTCTCTGCAGCAACATGCCTCACGGCTACCACAGGGACTTCCAGCTTCTGAAAGACATACTCTTCCCTGCCCTGGAGCTCATGCACAAGTGCATACGCATGACTGAATTCATGCTCCGCGAGATAAGGGTGAACAGGCACATCCTTGACTCACCTATCTACGACTACCTGTTCACAGTCGAGGAAGTAAACAGAAGGGCCCTTGCCGGAATGCCGTTCAGGGATGCCTACAAGAGTGTGGGGATCGAGGTAAACGAGGGCAGGTTCCACGCGGAAAAAACTGTCCGTCACACACATGCAGGAAGCATCGGCAATCTGTGCAACAGGGAAATTGCCGTCAAGATGAAGAAAGCTTCAGATTTCG
>CALVDP010000015.1 GCA_944326315.1 uncultured Bacteroidales bacterium | reverse complement strand
TTGAATACAGTGGCTGTCTCTGAATTGAGTCCGAGCTCCTTGTAGTTGTCAACCTTGGCCTTGGCAGCGTTGAATGAAACGAAGTCAGGCTCGCCGTAATTGGCAAGTTCTTCCTCAGTAGGGCGGATGAACATGTTCTTCACGAAATGTGCCTGCCATGCCACTTCCATGATGAAACGGACCTTGAGCCTTGTGGCAGGGTTTGCGCCGCAGAAAGTATCCATCACGAAGAGGCGCTTGCCTGAAAGCTGCTTCACGGCCTTGGCCTTGAGGTCAGCCCAAGCCTCTTCTGAACATGGTTTGTTATCATTCTTGTATCCGTCGGTAGTCCACCATACGGTGTCCTTGCTGGCATCATTGTAAACGAAGAATTTGTCCTTAGGGGAACGACCGGTGTAGATGCCTGTCATCACATTGACTGCACCGAGTTCAGTCACCTGACCCTTCTCATACCCTTCAAGACCTTCCTTGGTCTCCTCTTCGAAAAGAACTTCGTAAGACGGGTTGTGAAGGATTTCTTTCACATCTGTGATACCGTACTTGGTCAAATCTATTGTACTCATAATGTATAAGAATTAAAGTTTACAAATCCATTTCGGTATATCCGTGCAAAAATATAATATTTTTATGAGCGGACAAATTTTCATACCAAAATTTACTAATTTTGTCTTCGCAGAATGCATCGGCGCAGCGAAGACCGCGCCGTCAGCCTGCACAAAATGTGCCAACGGGAAATATCATGGAAGCGACAGAGGTGCTGGAGAAATACTGGGGCTACACTTCATTCCGGAGCATGCAGAAGGAAATAGTGGAGGCCGCACTTGAAGAGAAGGACGTACTCGCCATCCTGCCCACGGGCGGAGGCAAGTCTGTCTGTTTCCAGGTCCCTGCGCTGATGAAGCCTGGCCTGGCCCTGGTGGTGACACCCCTCATAGCGCTGATGAAAGACCAGGTGCAGAACCTCGAGGCCCGCGGCATCAAGGCGCTTGCTGTCTACATGGGCATGAGCCGCAGGGAGATAGACCTTGCCCTGAACAATGCCGTGTTCGGTGACTTCAAATTCCTGTACATATCTCCGGAAAGGCTGTCCACCAGGATGTTCCGCGACTGGCTGCAGGATATGGACATAAGCTACATCGTGGTGGACGAGGCCCACTGCATATCGCAATGGGGCTATGATTTCCGTCCGGACTACCTGAAGATTGCCGAAATAAGGCAGATATGCGGAGCCCCTGTCATCGCCCTTACCGCCACCGCCACCCCGTCCGTGGCACAGGACATTATGGAAAAGCTGGGCTTCAGAGAGAAACTGCTGATGAAATCCGGCTTCGAAAGGCCGAACCTGTCATACATAGTCAGGAACAGGGAGGACAAGGCGGGCCAGCTTCTGAACATCTGCAGATCGGTACCCGGGACCGGCATCGTCTATGTCAGGAACAGGAAGAAGTGCGAGGAGATGGCGTCATTCCTCAACAATGCCGGCATCACGGCGTCCTTCTATCATGCAGGACTGTCACACCTGGTGAGGACGTCCAGACAGGAGGAATGGAAATCCGGCAAGATACGCGTCATGGTATGTACCAATGCTTTCGGCATGGGGATAGACAAGCCGGACGTGCGTTTCGTGGTACACTATGAGCTGCCGGACTGTCTTGAAGCCTATTTCCAGGAAGCAGGGCGTGCGGGACGTGACGGGAACCGCTCCTATGCCGTGCTGCTGTGGAACAACACCGACATGAGGAAGCTGAAACAGATAGCCAACGTCTCCTTCCCCGACATCAGCTATATCGAAGACATATACCAGAAAGTACACATCTTCGCCGGAATCCCTTACGAGTCCGGGGCCGGACGCGAGCTGAAGTTCGACATGATGAAATTCTGCCGGCATTTCAAGCTGAACTCCTCCAGCGCGTACAACGCCATGAAATACATAGAAAGGGAGGGACACTGGACATTCACCGAAGATACGGACATCCCCACAAGGGTGCAGATAATCCCCTCTCGGGTGGAACTATATGACATCGAGGTGCCTGCCGCGCAGCAAGTCGTACTGGAAATGCTGATGAGGACATACAGCGGCATCTTCTCGTTCCCGGTCCAGATTGACGAAGAATACATGTCCACGCGTACCGGCATCACCGTACCGGCAATGAGGCAGGAGCTCTACAGGCTTTCCCTGGCACATATAATAAAGTACATACCGGCAGACCACTCGTCCGTCATCTGGCTCAAGGAAGACAGGCTGCGACCCAAGAATGTCAAGCTGTCGCCCGAAAGGCTGGTAAAACTGAAATCGGCATGGCAGGAAAGGCTTGACGCCATGACCGCCTACGCCACGGAAGACAATATCTGCAGGAGCCGCTTCCTTCTGGCATACTTCGGACAGGAGGAAAGTGCTGACTGCGGGCACTGCGACATCTGCAGGAGCAGGAAAGCGGCAGAGAAAGAGGCGGCGACAAGGGACGGGCTGTGCGCCTTCATAGAAGAAAAAGGCGGCGTCTATACCCTTGAAGATATAAACGCCGTCTTCGGTGTCCCTGGCTCGGGATATTCGGAAAATTACCTCCGGATACTGCGCACTCTCATCGATGACGGGAAAGTCCCGCCATACAGGATGTAGGCACCTGCGGAAGCCGTCAGAACTTGACGCCCACAGAGACAAAGAACTGCATCCTGTTCAATGTGGCGTTGTCGGCAATCTCTCCCTTATACCTGTTCAGAAGGCCGTAGTCGAAGCCGCCCCTGACCGAGATGAACTTCAGGACATCAATACCGATACCGCCGCCCATAAGCACATCGAAGCGGGTCATCGCCCCTTCTGGCATGTACTGGTTCACAAGCTTGGTGAAATCCTCGGAATCCGACTTGATGCCGCCCGAATACATGTTGTAAGTCACGCTTCCAGTGACGGTGCTGCCGAGGAGGTCTCCTGTCGCGGTGAATTTCTCATTGGCTGCAAGCCCCATGGACAGTGTCGGTCCGGCGAAGACATAGACATTGAAGACCGGCACGATATCGAAAGTGTATTTCAGGTGGATCGGGATGTTGAGAAGATGCTCTGTGCTGCTCATTGAGACATTGAATCCAGGAACCTCAGCTTTCCCGTTGCTGTTCAGGTAGGTATATGTGAGGCCCGGCTGGATGGAGAGACCTGCGACAATCCTCTGGTCCTGCAGGAAGCCTACATAGAAGCCGCTCATCGGATCCGACTTGGTGGCGTCACCGGAAGCCGCCTTGGCCCTGTAAGTGGAGTTCACATATCCTATCTCGATACCGCTCTTGGCAGACAGTGACGCCGGCAGTATGATACATGCGGCCACCGCCATGACTTTTAGAATTTTCTTCATGATATTCTCGTTTTATGCCGTGAATATACTAAAAAATCACATTCCGTTGCCTTATTCCGGGGAAATTTTTTCTCCGGAGCCGATATCGACATGCTTTGTAACGGTCCGTATGCGGTTGTCCGTCACAGTCTGTTCCGTAATGCTGGTTTTCGGATGACAAAAATAGAAAATTATTCCGATTAAGTTATTATATTTGCCTTTTTGAAATTTTCGAAAATGAAAGAATTCTGGCAAGTAATGAAGCGCTTCGTGGCGCCTTATAAAAAATATCTCTGCGGGGCGGTCCTGCTGAACATCCTGTCAGCCGTATTCAACATATTCTCGTTCACACTTATCATCCCGATACTGCAGATTCTGTTCAAGATGGACAACACGGTCTATGAATTCATCCCGTGGGATACGCCAGACATAGGGATAAAGGATCTTGCCGTCAACAACGCATACTATTATGTGACACAGATGATAGCACAGTTCGGCGGTTCGGTGACGCTGATCATTCTCGGCCTCTTCCTCGGTACGATGACCGCATTGAAGACGACCTGCTATTTCGGTTCGTCCGCCATCATGATTCCGCTCAGGACAGGCATTGTCAGGGACATCCGCGTGATGGTATATGACAAGATGATGCATCTTCCTCTTGGCTTCTTCTCGCAGGAGCGCAAAGGGGACATAATAGCAAGGATGAGCGGGGACGTGGGCGAGGTGGAGTATTCCATAACAAGCTCTCTCGACATGCTCATCAAGAATCCAATACTTATAATATTCTATTTCGGCACGCTGATATTCACCAGCTGGCAGCTCACCCTCTTCACACTTGCGGTGGTGCCCCTCATGGCATGGGGAATGAGTGCAATCGCCAAAAAGCTCAAGAAGGAATCCCTTGAGGCCCAGGGAAAGTGGAGCGACACGATGTCACAGCTGGAGGAGACGCTGGGCGGTCTCAGGATCATCAAGGCCTTCATCGCGGAAGACAAGATGATGGACAGGTTCACAAAAGTGAGCAACGACCTCAGGAAGGCGAGCATGAAAGTTGCCACAAGGCAGGCTCTGGCCCACCCTGTCAGCGAATTCCTCGGAACAGTCATGATTATGGTGGTACTCTGGTTCGGAGGTACGCTGATACTCAGCGAAGCCTCCCCGATAGACGCCCCGACCTTCATCTTCTACATGGTCATACTGTACAGCGTCCTCAACCCGCTCAAGGAATTCGCCAAGGCAGGATACAACATCCCGAAAGGACTGGCGTCAATGGAAAGGGTAGACAAGATCCTGAAGGCGGAGAACAATATCAAGGAGAAGCCGGATGCAGCAGATATTCAGTCATTTGAAGACAAGATCGAATTCAAGTCCGTATTCTTCGCATACGAGAACGGGAAGAATGTACTGAAAAACATAAACATAACAATTCCCAAGGGAAAGACTGTGGCGCTCGTGGGCCAGTCCGGATCAGGAAAATCCACGCTTGTGGACCTGGTGCCGAGGTATCATGACGTGACTTCCGGGCAGGTGCTGATAGACGGGACAGACATCAGGGACCTGAAGATAAAGAGCCTGCGCGGACTGATCGGCAATGTCAACCAGGAAGCAATACTCTTCAATGACACCATATTCAACAATATCGCCTTCGGTGTGGAAGGGGCCACAAGGGAGCAGGTCATCATGGCAGCGAAGATCGCCAATGCCCATGACTTCATAATGGAGAAGGAAGAGGGATATGAAACGAACATAGGCGACAGGGGCAGCAAGCTTTCCGGAGGACAGAGGCAGAGGATCAGCATCGCAAGGGCCATATTGAAGAATCCGCCTATCCTCATCCTTGACGAAGCCACGTCGGCGCTTGACACGGAATCAGAAAGGCTTGTCCAGGAGGCTCTGGACAGGCTGACCACCACAAGGACCACAATAGCGATAGCGCACAGGCTGTCCACCATCAAGAATGCCGACGAGATCTGCGTGATGCATGAAGGCGAGATTGTGGAGAGGGGGACGCACGAGGAGCTTATCAGGATGAACGGATATTACAAGAAGCTCAATGACATGCAGGCCCTGTAAAGGGTACAGGCAAATATACGATTGCGCCTCGCAAGCTTGCATTACTCTCGGCTTTTGCGTATATTTGACTTCGTCATTTATACAGTGGCGCCTCGGCAATTACAAGTAAACTTGTATTGCTCTCGGCTTCTGCGTATATTTGGCTTCGCCATTTATTTTGTCATTATTGAATTAAATGAGATGAAGACACTGGAAATACCATTCATTCCCGAGATCGAGACCCTTGATTTCAGGAACCTGGCTGTGAAAATGGAAACGGGGGCGGCACGTTCCGACATCGGGACAGTATGCTGGCCGGAAGAATTCCCATACAAGCCGGACGCATCATTCTCAATAGCACGGAGCAGGACCCATCTGGCAATATTGTACCGTGTCACAGGGCTGGACCTGAGGGCCAAGGCAATGGAAGACAACGGTCCGGTGTGGGAGGACAGCTGCTGCGAGTTTTTCGTAGGCGACCCGGCAGGCGGCACCTACTGTAATTTCGAGATGAACTGCATCGGCACCCTGCTTGCCGCACGGAGGAGGAGCAGGGAGGACTTCGAGCGTTTCCCGCAGGACAAGATCGCCCAGGTCATCAGACACACATCGCTTGAAAGGAAAGAATATGACATAAGTGACACGCTTTGCAGCTGGCAGACAGCTATCTGCATACCGTTCAGCCTTATAGGGGCTGACCCGGACAATCTTCCGGCTTCCCTGCGTGCCAATTTCTACAAATGCGCGGACAAATCCGCCCATCCCCATTTCCTGAGCTGGAATCCGGTGGCAGTACCGCATCCGGATTTCCACCGTCCTGAATTTTTCGGGGAACTGTATCTATGACAACCACCAAACAACACCGGATAACCATGAATAATTTTCCTGAAGGAATGCCGGCCATAGCTCAAAAGTTCGAGACCGCCGGAAATATTACTGAAATAAAGCCTCTCGGCCCAGGCTTCATAAACGACACGTTCATCGTCAAGACAGACAAGTCAAGATACATATTGCAGAGGAAGAATCACCTGATATTCCCTGATGTGCCCGGAATGATGAAGAACATAGAGCTCATCACAGAACATATCAGGAAGAAGATCCTGGCAGAAGGCGGTAATCCGCTGCGTGAAGTGCTCACGGTGACCGTAAGGAAGCCGGAAACCATGACAGAGGCAGAGAAGAAGGACCCTGCGGGCCATCTGTACTACAAGGATGCCTCCGGCAACTACTGGGCAATGTGCCTGTTCATCGAAGGGTCGGTGACATACGAGAAGGCTGACACGCCCGAGCTTTGCTACAAAGGCGGTGAAGGCATCGGGAAGTTCCAGGCCCAGCTGTCTGACTTCACTACCCCGCTGAACGAGACCATCAAGGGATTCCACAATATCCGGTGGAGATTCCGTCAGTGGGACGAAGCGCTCGCCAAAGATGCCGCAGGAAGGGTCAAGGACCTGAAGGAAGAGATCGGATGGATAGAAGACAGGCGTGAGGAAATGCTTGACTTCTGGAAGAAGGTCGAAGACGGGACAATACCTACGAGGGTCACACACAACGATACCAAGATAAGCAACATACTCTTCGACGGCAACGGCGATGTGCTGTGCGTGATAGACCTTGACACATGCATGAGCAGCACATCCCTGAATGATTTCGGAGACGCCATCAGGTCATATACCAATACCGGTGCGGAAGATGACAGGAATCTTGACAATGTAGGCATGTCAATGGAAATGTTCGAGGCCTACACCCGCGGGTATTTGTCCCAGAGGAAGGGCAATCTGACGGAATCGGAGATAGAGAACCTGGCTTTCTCGGCAAGGTACATCACTTACGAACAGGTCCTGAGATTCCTCATGGACTATATAGACGGGGACACGTACTACAAGACAGCATATCCCGGGCACAATCTGGTAAGGACGCATGCGCAGTACAAGCTGCTGTGCAGCATCGAGAGCCAATACGAAGAAATGAAGAAGATCGTGGACAAATATGCGAGGTAGGTCACGCGTCATACCCAAAGCACTGTTTTTCTTATATCTTGCAGGATTATGCTTCTGCTGCTTTTGGAATTTCAGGGGCAGCATTGATTTGAGCACGGAACTGTGGGGAATTATACCTAAGGACAAGGTGGTCCACTTCCTGCTGTTCTTCCCTATGCCGCTGATGACATACCTTGCATTCCCGGGACTCAGGGATACGCCGTACAGGTATCTCAGGTTCAGTGTAGTGGCATTTGCCGCAAGCATCTTGTTCGGAGCGCTGACGGAAGGGATACAGTGGATGACGGGGTACAGGAGCTGTGACTGGAAAGACCTGCTTGCGGACATCTGCGGGATAACGGCCGCATTTGCATGTCTGCAGTTCTTCGAAGCGTTTGTCAAGAAAAGGAGAGTTTCCGGAAGATGAGAATTTTTGGACTTCTGGCGGGGCTGCTTGCAGGGACATCTCTGATATGTTCGGGCCAAAGCAGGATTGTGAAGGATTTCGAGCCTGTCTGCAAGGCTCTTGACACACTTGTATATGAACATACCGGTGTCATGGGGGAACTCAGGCTGAATGCCGTGATGAAACGTGGCGACTGTCTTGACTTCTATTTCAGCAACTCCCTGAGCGACATGCCGTGGTCATACGGAGACAGCAGATGGTTCGAGAGGGAACTCGGAAGACATCTGCCGGCACAATACCGGCGATACAGGATAGGACGTATCAGCAGCCGTGGGGAAACAATCCAGGCCCTTGAGACAGGCAAGCCCGGGAACAGCGGTCTTCCGTCGACGGAAAGATATCTTGTGAAAAAAAGGCCCGGAACAGGCAGGACAATTGTCGAGAGGGCCGGGGATGCGGAATACGACAAGGGACTTGACGGCTGCCATATCGCACTGTGGCAGAGTCACGGCATCTATTACGAACAGTCGCATGGCAGATGGGAATGGCAGAGGCCGTGTCTCTTCCAGACAGTCGAGGACCTGTACACGCAGAGCTACGTACTCCCCTTCCTGGTGCCAATGCTGGAGAATGCAGGGGCATATGTGATGCTCCCACGGGAAAGGGACTTCCAGAAGCATGAAATCATAGTAGACAATGACCCGGACTTCAGGTCGGCGTGCGGCTGGGATAAGGATGCCGCGCCGGCATTCCTGAGAGGCAGGGGCGATTATTCCGAATACGGGGAATGGGAAGATGCCGGTACCGGTTTTGCGGACGCACATGAAACGTACACGGGAACCGACAATCCCTTCACAATGGGCACTGCCCGTATGTCAGGCTGCACGAAGCCCGGCTCCGGGGATACGTCGGGTGCTATATGGACTCCTGACATACCGGAAAGGGGCAGATATGCCGTCTATGTGTCATACAAGACCCTGCCGAACAGCACGGATGCAGCGCACTATACTGTCAGACACCTGGGAGGAACCACGGAATTCTACGTGAACCAGCGCATGGGCGGAGGCACATGGATATATCTCGGCACATTCGAGTTCGGGAAAGGAAAGGACGGGCATGTGACCCTGGACAACACATCGGGAAGCCGTGGCAAGGGAGTGGTGACGGCCGATGCCGTCAAGATAGGAGGAGGATACGGGAATATTGCCCGCAGCATTGAAGGTGACGAATTCTCATATCCGGAAATATCCTCAATGCCAAGGTTCGCCGAAGGAGCAAGATACTGGCTGCAATGGGCCGGAATGGATTCCACTCTCTTCAGTCAGAACGACATGGAGAACGACTACAAGGATGATTTCATGTGCCGCGGTGACTGGGTGGCCTGCATGAGCGGAGGCTCGTCCGTAAATCCGGACGAAAAAGGCCGCAACATACCTTTCGACCTGGCATTCGCACTTCATTCCGATGCAGGTACGGCCCGGGGAGACACCACGATAGGTACATTGGCGATCTATACCCTCAAGTCAGAATACAGGAGGAAGCTCCCGTCCGGAGAAGACAGGCGCACAAGCAGGGAATTCGCGGACATGGTACAGAGCCAGATAGTAGATGACATACGCGAAGTGTCCGATCCTGAATGGACGCGGAGGTTCATCTGGGACCGCGGCTACAGGGAATCCCGCACCCCCACCTGCCCTTCGATGCTGTGCGAACTGCTTTCCCACCAGAATTTCACAGACATGAGACTCGGGCATGACCCTGCATTCAAGTTCACGGTATCCAGGGCAATATACAAGGGCATGCTGAAATATCTGAGCAACAGGTACGGCTTCAGCTATGCGGTACAGCCGCTGCCGGTCAACTCTTTCTCGGCGTCATTCCACGACGGCAGGATAAGACTCGAATGGAAGGCCACACGGGACAGGCTTGAGCCGACGGCCGATGCAACATGCTTCATGCTCCAGACAAGGATTGACGACGGTGCCTTCGATGAGGGGCATATCATAAATGCTTCAATGTCAGCAGACAGCACATTCCGGACTTATGTAGACTTCGAACCTGGCCATATATACAGTTTCCGGATCACTGCATGCAACGACGGAGGGAAAAGCTTCCCTTCAGAAACGCTGAGCGCAGGAGTCCCTGAGTGCAGCGCTCCCTGGAGAAAATCGGCTGCAGACAGCTGCGTCCTGATAGTGAACAACTTCGACAGGGTATCGGCTCCGGCGTGGTTCGATTCCGAGAAATTCGGAGGATTCGACAACAGGCTCGACAGCGGCGTCCCGTACATCAGCGAGACATCGTTCACCGGAGAGATGTACGTGAACATGAAAGACAGAGAATGGAGAAGCAATGCTGATCCAGGATTCGGGGCCTCATATACCGACCATGCAGGATCTGTCATTGCAGGCAATACATTCGACTATACTGCAGTGCACGGACGTGCCGTAATCGATGCCGGATTCCCCTTCTGCTCGGCCAGTACCGCGGCATTCTGTTCAGACACGACACTTGCTCTGGGCAAATGGTGCATCGACATGATATGCGGCAAGCAGGTGTCCGTGCCATCCGGCAAAGGAAAGCCGGCCAGATACCGTATCTTCAACGGGAAAATGCAGTCCGTACTGAAGGAATGCACAGGCCGGGGAACAAATTTGCTCATCTCGGGGGCGCATATCGCGACAGACATCTGGGACAAGGTATATCCGTTGGAGACAGACAGCACTTTCAGGGAAAAATCGATAGAATTCGCGGAAAACGTACTCGGATATTCGTTCGCCACAAGCTATGGAGGGCGGACAGGAGAAGTCTTGACAGTACCTTGCCGCAACGGGATGCAATGCCACGGAAGACCCGGAGAGAGGCTTTCATTCAACAACAGGCCCGGAGAGAGGCTGTACAGCGTGGAGGCTCCTGACGGAATCATGCCTTCCGGCGAGAACGGCTGCACTTTCATGAGATATGCAGATACACGCATATCAGCAGGTGTCTGCTCAGATTTCGGATCCTACAGGACTGTCTGTCTTGGCTTCCCGATAGAAGTACTCGAAGACAGAGGTCAGATAGGGAGAATCATCAGTACAAGTCTGGAATTTTTCAAAACAAGATCAGGATATGGACAGGAACAGGGTAAATGAGATAATAGGACTTATTCACAAGGAAGTCAAACCGGCATTGGGATGCACTGAACCGATAGCTGTCGCGCTTGCCGTGGCCAAGGCCGTGGAAATATTAGAGGACAGATGCTGCTGCCGGAAAGACGGCTGGAGAATGGCAGAAGATTTCAGCATCCGGGTCGAAGTAAGCGGGAACATTCTCAAGAACGGCATGGGTGTAGGAATTCCCGGGACAGGCATGGTAGGGCTGCATATAGCATCCGCCCTCGGTGCCGTGTGCGGAAAGACGGAATACAGGCTGGAAGTCCTGCACGACCTGAATTCGGAAGCCATCAGCAGGGCGAAGGAACTTGTGGCGCAAGGGAAAGTGACGGTAGGGCTTGCCGATACACCGCACAAGCTGTATGTCAAGGCATGTGTAAGCACGGCCGAAGGGCACAATGCATCTGCGCTGATAGAGGATGATCATGACAATATAGTGGAAACATGGTTCGATGATGCAGTCCTTGACAAGAACGGTAACGGGAATGGAGAAGACGCCTGCGAGGGAGAGAAGACCACTGCGGACTACCACCTTACCGTGAAGGAGATATTGGATTTCGCAGATACGGTGCCGACAGAGGACATCCGTTTCATCCTTGAATCCAGGGATCTCAACCTGGCTCTTGCCAAGGAAGGACTGGCATCGAACTACGGTCTAAGGGTAGGACATACAATATTGTCAGAAAAATACAGGCAGGTGTTCGGCTCTGACTTCATGAGCTACGCCATGGCCATGACGGCGGCAGCTTCGGATGCAAGGATGGCGGGATGTACGCTTCCTGCCATGAGCAATTCCGGAAGCGGCAACCAGGGCATCACGGTCACGATGCCTGTAATAGCATACAGCCTGAAATACAACGTGGATGACGAACACCTGTCCAGGGCACTGGTGCTCAGTCACCTCATAGCCATTCACATCAAGGGATATCTCGGAAAACTTTCCGCACTGTGCGGTTGTGTGATAGCATCTACGGGAGCGGCCTGCGGCATAGTGTATCTGAGAGGTGGCTCTTACAGCCAGATATGCGCCGCCATCAAGAACATGATCGGAAACATCACCGGTATGGTATGTGACGGGGCCAAGGTGGGGTGTGCCCTGAAAGTGGCGTCAGGAGTGTCTTGCGCCCTTCAGTCGGCAGTGCTCGCAATGGAGAGCATCTGTATTTCCGAAAGCGACGGCATCATTGAAAAGGATATAGAGAAGACGATAAGGAATCTCGGAGAGATCGGCTCCAAAGGGATGCAGACTACAGACAACATGATTCTCGACATCATGGTCTGCAAGTGACGTTTATGTGATTACGGCACTCCTACTATCAGTTGTCAATACAGACTGTTCCTGGCCGAAGGCCGCCACAAGACAAGGCGTTCCTTCGATCTGCATCAGCAGTCTCCAGGCATCCACGCCGCTTACATGAGGACATGCCATGGATGTTCCCTGCATATAGGCGTATGAATGCTTCCTGAAGTCGGCATTGTCTATTGCCTGGTAGAATGTCCGGCTTGCTCCGGGGAGCACACGGCATCCGTAAGCCCATGTGGCCTCGGAAGACATGTGTGAGACGAAGTTCATGATAAGTGTCACGCTATCCCTGCCTGCGATACTGCAGCGGTGTGACACCCGCATGCCTCCGGAAGAACTGGATGAATACCGAAGGACTTGAAAAATTCAGTTCTTCGGAAATTTCGAGGATTGTCTTGTCCGTAGTCTTCAGCAGGAATTTGATTTCCCTCAGGAGCATGGAATCTATCCAGTCCGGGACAGAACGGCCGCTGAGCCTTCTTATGGCCCCGGACAGATATTTCGGTGTCCTGTTCAGGCGTTCGGCATAGAAGCCCACATTATGTTCTGTCCGGTAGTGCCTTGCAAGGAGCTTGAAAAAATCATCTGTCAGGATTTCCTGCTTGGGCCGCGGCATGTCCGGATTCCTTTCCGTAAGCATGCGGAAACTGTCGCATATCTCCAGCATGAGGGCGTAGACAAGGGAGCCTGTGATTTCCTTCCGGTAGGCTGAGGGGCTTTGGGACTGCTGGCGGTCCAGAAGCTCGTAATACAGAAACAGGCATGAAACCTCGTTTTCATCCAGAGGAATGACAGGATGCGTCATGGCCAGGTTTATTATATCAAGGTCCACGGGACTCGGAAATTCAAGGATCTCATCCAGGGACACCTCCACAGTCCGCGACGAATAATCTCCGGGGTCGCCTGATATCTCCACAAACTGTCCGGAAGACAGGAGGACAAGCGTGTTGCCCGTGAGGGAATGCTCCTGACCGTTGACGGCAATCCTGAACCGGCCGCGGTAAAGACTTACCGAAAAACCGTATAAACTCTCATTTCCGGTGCTTTTCATCATAAATCCGACCTTTTCTAAATTTTTTATACTACAAACTTAACAATATATCTATATACTCCGACTATTTTTGCAGCCTGTTATCAAGAATTTTGTCGAAATGAAGAATTTTTACAGTTGTCCTGCCGACGAAGTCTCCAGGGAACTGGGGACAGATGTCTCACATGGGCTAAAGTCGGAAGAGATTGCATCACGCCTGGAAAAGTACGGGAAGAACACCCTGGTGCAGAAAAAGAACAAGTCGTTCGCGGCCATGTTCATATCGCAGTTCAAGAGTTTCATGATAATCCTGCTTATCATAGCTGCGATCATATCCGGCATCATGGGGATAAAGACCGGGGAAGGTCTGCTTGACACATATATTATAATGGGGATTCTCCTCCTTAATGCCTTCATCGGCGCATATCAGGAATTCAAGGCGCAGAAGTCACTTGAATCCCTGAAAAAGATGGCGGCCCCGATGGCCAAGGTGGTCAGGGACGGCGAATCCATGGTAGTGAACGTGGAAGATGTGGTGCCCGGGGATATCGTGGAGCTGGAGGTCGGTGACATAGTGCCTGCTGACATAAGAATCACGGAATCCTTCAACATGAGTATCCAGGAATCATCCATGACGGGAGAGTCAGTACCTGTGGAGAAAAGCCCGGAGACACTGCCGGATGAAGACATTCCGCTCGGAGACCGCAGGAACATGGCATATTCCAGCGGCGTGGTGACTTTCGGCCATGGCCGCGGCATCGTTGTCGGGACAGGCATGGACACCGAAATAGGCAAGATCGCCGACATGCTCGGAGGTGAATCCGACACCCAGACACCTATGCAGGCACGTCTGGAAAATCTCGGCAAGGTGATCGGTACCGCATCCGTGCTTATCTGCGTGGTCATCTTCATAATAGGCATACTCTACGGAAGGCCGGTGATAAGCATGCTCATGGTGGCTGTATCCCTCGCTGTCGCAGCCATACCGGAAGGCCTGCCGGCAATATCCACCATCATACTTTCCATGGGCGTGCGCAGGATGGTAAGGCACAACGCCATAATCCGCAAACTGCCGTCTGTGGAAACGCTCGGCTGCACCACCGTGATATGCTCAGACAAGACCGGCACACTCACCAAGAACCAGATGACGGTAGTCGAGGAGTTCACTCCGGCCGGAAACCTTGACAGGCTGCTGACCATATCCGTGCTCTGCTGTGATGCCAAGGTGGTGAAGAACAGCGAAGGCGGGGTGACACGTGTCGGCGACCCTACCGAGATTGCGTTGATTGACCTCGGCGAGAAGCATGGCGTGGTGAAAGCCGCCCTTGACGCCTCGTGCCCGCGTGTCGGAGAGGTGGCCTTCGATTCATCGAGGAAAAGGATGTCCACCATCAACAGGATGCAGGACGGGACACTTCAGATCAACACGAAAGGAGGCCTGGACGAGGTGCTTTCGGTCTGCACAAGGATAGAGACCGGAGAAGGCATCCGCAAAATCACTGAAGAAGACATTGCCGGGCTGCAGTCACGCAACCAGAAGATGGCGGATTCCGCCCTACGGGTCCTTGCCATGGCGTACCGGCCTGCCGAAAACGTGTCGTCCGATGTGGACGAGGTGGAGAAAGATCTCATCTTTGTCGGCATCACAGGCATGATTGACCCTGAGAGGGAAGAAGTCATCGGGGCGATACGGGAGTGCCATGACGCCGGCATCAGGACCATCATGATCACCGGAGACCACAAGGCCACCGCGCTTGCGATAGCGACGAAGATAGGCATACACAAGGATGGTGACCTGGCCATAACAGGCACCGAACTTGACAAGATAGATGAAGAGACATTTGACAGAAATGTTGACAAATACACTGTCTATGCGCGCATTGCACCTGAACAGAAGGTGAAGATAGTGACCGCATGGCAGAAGAAAGGCGAGATTGTGGCCATGACCGGAGACGGAGTGAATGACGCTCCAGCACTGAAGCAGGCTGACATAGGCGTATCCATGGGCATTACGGGTACCGAGGTGGCGAAGGATGCGTCGGACATGATATTGTCGGATGACAATTTCGTGACGATAGTGTCTGCCGTATCCGAGGGAAGGAGGATATACGACAATATTCTGAAGACCATACTCTTCCTGCTGTCCACCAATCTCGGAGAGGTGCTGCTGCTGTTCGTGGCCTCGATACTCAACATGGGTATTCCGCTGCTTCCTATCCATATCCTGTGGATAAACCTGGTCAGCGAGACCTTCCCTGCCCTTGCGCTGAGCCTGGACCCTGCAGCCAAGGATATCATGAAGAAAAGCCCGAGAGGAAAAGGCAAGCAGTTCATGGACAAGGGTATGATATGGAGAATATCCTACCAGGGCGTCATGATGGGGGCGATAACCCTTGTGGCATTCGTTATAGGCAAGAAAATGGGTATGGAGATGTACGGGGACACAGGTGCTGCAGAATCTCTGGGACAGACCATGGCATTCGCATCACTGATTGCCGCCAAGCTTGTACACGCCGGAAACCTCCACTCCAACACCGAGTCCAGGTTCAAGTTCAATCCGCTCGGCAACAAGCCGCTTATATTCGCCATATTCGTATCACTGGTATTCTCACTGTCCGTTCTGCTCATACCTTCATTCGCCGATGCATTCAGCTTCGCTGAAATGGGACGTGACCAGTGGCTTGCCGTGGCAGGTCTTGCACTTGTGCCTCTCGTAGTGGTAGAGCTGTTCAAGGCCCTCAGATGGAACGGAAAATGATGAACAGGCCGTATATCCTTTAGCCCTGCGACACGGAGCTGCGGCGATGTGCGGCCCAGAGTATAATACCTACGGAGACTGACACGTTCAGGGAATGCTTTGTCCCGTACTGTGGGATTTCCAGCGCGAAGTCGGAAGCGTCCACTACATCCTGTGCGACACCACTGACTTCGTTGCCGAAAATGAAGGCATATTTCCGGTCCGGGGAGGCGCTGAAACCTTCAAGTGACACTGAATGTTCCGTCTGTTCCACACTTACGACACAATAGCCTTCGGATTTCAGTCTGGCGACGGCATCCATTGTCTCGTCATAATGTTCCCATTCCACGCTGAACTCTGCACCGATAGCGGACTTGTGGATTTCAGGCGATGGAGGGACGGCACAGATGCCGCACAGGTAGATCTTGTCCACCTTGAAAGAATCGCAGCTTCTGAAAGCCGAACCCACGTTGTGGGCGCTCCTGATATTGTCCAGCACCACGACGATGCCGGATTCCGGAGAGGTGCGGTATTCGTCAACCGTCATCCTCCCGAGCTCGATATTCAATAATTTTCTGTCAGCCATAGCACTGAAAGTCAATCGTTCCAGGCATAAAACCACAGGTATGCCCGAAAAGTTGTCACGGCAAAGGTAGGGAAATTTTAAAAAATGAGTAAATTTGCTTCGGCTATAAAACAACTTGATATATGAAACAGGATCTTCAGATCTTCAATCTGATCAAAAAGGAGGAAGAAAGGCAGACTACAGGTCTGGAACTTATCGCTTCTGAAAACTATGTCAGCAAACAGGTCCTTGCAGCCCTCGGCTCCGTATGTACGAACAAATACGCGGAAGGGTATCCGGGAGCACGATATTATGGAGGGTGTGAAATTGTGGACCAGATAGAACAGCTAGCCATCGACAGGGTGTGCCAGCTTTTCGGTGCGGAATATGCCAATGTGCAGCCGCATTCCGGAGCCCAGGCGAACATGGCTGTGATGATGGCATGCCTGAAGCCCGGGGATACATTCATGGGACTTGATCTCGCACATGGAGGACACCTTACACACGGCTCCCCTGTCAACATGTCGGGAATCCTCTACCACGCCATTTCATACGGACTCGATGAAGTCACCGGACTTATCGACTACAACGACATGGAGAAAAAAGCCTTGGAATTCAAGCCAAAGCTTATCATCGGCGGTGCATCCGCATATTCCAGGGAATGGGACTGGGAGCGGATGAGACGCATAGCCGACAGCGTAGGGGCCATTTTCATGGTTGACATGGCACATACGGCAGGCATCATAGCCGCAGGTCTGCTCAGCAATCCTGTGAAATACGCACACATCGTGACCTCAACGACACACAAGACGCTCAGAGGCCCGAGAGGAGGCATAATCCTCATGGGCAAGGACTTCGACAATCCTTGGGGACTCGTGACACCTAAGGGTGCCGTCAAGAAAATGTCCCAGATACTGAATTCGAGCGTATTCCCCGGTGTGCAGGGAGGTCCTCTCGAGCATTGCATCGCAGCCAAGGCCGTATCCTTCTACGAAGCGTTGCAGCCTGAATTCATAGAATACCAGAAACAGGTGATTGCCAATGCCTTCGCCATGTCGGAAGCATTCAAGGAAAGAGGCTACAAGGTGGTGTCAGGCGGTACGGACAACCATCTGATGCTCATCGACCTCAGGACCAAGTTCAGCGAACTTACCGGCAAAATAGCGGAAAAGGAGCTTGTAAAGGCCGACATTACGGTGAACAAGAACATGGTACCGTTCGATTCCAGGTCTCCTTTCCAGACATCCGGCATCAGGGTAGGTACACCTGCTATCACTTCACGCGGACTGGTGGAAAAAGACATGGACTTCATTGTTGCCCTTATCGATTCCGTACTTTCAAGTGCAGCCGCACATATCGACTACGTGACCGGCAAGTCCGAGGAAGGCAAGGAGGAACATGACGCTGTCCTTGCAAACGTACGCAAACAGGTAAGGATGAAGATGAACGGCATGCCGCTCAACAAGTATTGAGAAATATGGACGTTGAGCCCGTGTCGGGCGAATCAAAGAAAAAGAGGTTGACCGCGGTCAACCTCTTTTCGTGCGCAGGAGCAGAGTCGAACTGCCACACCATTTCTGGCACTACCTCCTGAGAGTAGCGCGTCTACCAATTTCGCCACCTGCGCCTCAGTAAAGTGGTGCAAAGATAACACAATTTTTTTTATCCGCAATTAAAATTAAACCAAATTTGGAATCATATCACCACATCATACTCGAATGAGCCGGACCACTCCTCCACCTCCACGGCGATATCGGAATGTGCGTAATCAATGCTTACATCTATATCTTCAAGATTGTCAGCTGTCCAGTCGTATCCGGCCTCAGCTATGAACTCCCCCAGGGCGAATTCCCTCAGCACCGTATCGCCGTCGCTTATCACCAGGACAAGGCTGTTGTCCGTCTGCCTGGGGACGCGCACTTCCGCCATCCCTTCCGCATCAAGGGAAAAGGAGTAGGAAAAATCACCGCGGGACACCGTCCTGTCCGGATAAAATCCATTCACATTCCCTTCAACCGTCATACGGAACGGATAGTTTCCGTCTCCGGAAAGCATCCTTATGCCCACCCTGCAATAATCCTTGTGAAGAAACACCCTGTCTTCCCTGCGTTCAGCAACGGCATCCAGCACGGAATGATGCATAAATACAGGAGGACATTCGTATCCCAGTGGAATGACTACCCCGCCGTCACCGGATACAAGTCCGGAGACACCTCTTGTCACGGAAACGGCCACCATGGATTTCGGCACCTCGGCGCCATACACAGGGACAGCTTCCTCCCCTGCCATGTCATAATATATGCCCGATACGGCATTGTCATCATAATAAAGGAAGCCGTCCGGCGCCGTTATCCGGATTTCCGTCATCCCCTCATAAGACAGATCCACCTCACTGAAATCCAGGATCAGAGAGCAAGGACACAGGCTTCTGTCCTCCTTTATCGAGCATCCGTTCCCCACGGCCAGTGCCAATGCAAGTATCAGTACGGGCACGGACGGCATTTTTCCTTTATCATTATACATAACGCATCAATTAATCATTTGTTAAACAGGCGCACGAAAACGCATCATGCGGTCACCGGTAACGCCACCGGAGCCACTCCGGCTGCCGGCGGCATCTGCAATCCACAAGTCCGGATCAGATGGACACGGTAGTGGAGCTTCCCTTGTCCCACGGTTTGACAGTGATCGATACGGCCACATCGCTTATGTCCACCGGGACATCAGGAGATGAGGAGCCGAGACGTGTTATCTTCAGTTCTTCTATGTCATAGGTGTGGTTGGCCTCTATGCCTGGAAGGGTGACAGGGTAATAATAGGTCTTTCCTCCCAGCTGTGTCTCCACGACAAGCCTCGTCTGACGTGGAGACCAGGTCTCCGCGGAGCTGTCTGAGGCCACAGGATTCGGATAGCAGTAAAAATAATGTGCGGTAGAATAGCTTGAGCCATTCGCGATACTGCCCGACAGGGTGCCGCTGCTCAACAATGAAGGAAGATCTGTCCTTGCTCCCATTTTGTTCAGCCATGTACCGGGCGTAACGGAAGACATGTACCTGCAGTCTCCGGCGACGTTTGAAAGATATATCGCCTTGACCGACAGTGGCAGGCTGCTGTACGCAGGAGCCGTGATGGCATTGGTGATCTTCCTGACAGACACCCTGGCGACAAGCCTGCTGACAGTAATGGAAACATCCGTCTCCGCATCACCTCCGGCATTTGACGGGACATTCCCTGTAGCGGAACCGCACATCACAAGGTCCCCTGGCGAATTGTCCGCAAGAGCCGAACTTTCAGACATGAGTTGCGACCTGGACTGGACATGGGAGAGGTCCGGGGCATTGACGACAGCAATGAACTCCTTTTCACCGGCAGTGCAGTCAAGTGTAATCCGGCTGCTCTCGGCAGTCTGATACGCTTCAATCACGCCGTCTTCCCTGAACACGAAGAGTTGAAGGTCGTTTATCCCGGACTCATCCCCCACACTCGTGAGCTTCGTATCCGGCACCGGGACCGACACCGACACATCGACACGTCCGAGCTGTTGCAGATTATCCTGGCCCTCCAGGCCGGCAACATTCATGTCAAGCTGTTCGCAAGACATTCCGGCACAGCACAATACAGCGAAAGCTGCTGTCCGGCATTTTTTTCCTGTTAAAATCATATCGACAATTATTTGGTTGGTTAAACAATAATCAGGTAAACAATAATCAGGTCAAGGCATCATGCCATAGACGGAGTGATATTTCACTGCCACAGGAGAAAGCTCCGGATCAAGATTAGCCCTGTGTGCCATGGACGGGTCCTTCTCCACACTTGCACTGAAGCAGTCGAGTGCCCTGTCATGCTCCCCTGCCCTCGAATACAGGACCGCTGCCAGATAATATGCCTTGGCATCCGGGGCCGGCATGGACGAGAGGATTTCCAGGGCAGGTCCGTCATAGCCTGAAGATGCCAGGGCAAGTGCGGCATTATAGTCTCCATAGGCTGCCAGAATGGTCGCTGCCTTCTTGTAGTCAAGATTCCTCAGAGCCTCCAGTCCCGCCATATATACGGTATCCAGCACCTTGGTATGTATCGTATCTTTCTCGACATCAGGGCGGTGCATGAAAAATCTGAAATTCACTGTTCTGAGCCGTGGATATATCTTTTCCCTGAGATACCGGTATTCAGGCATTCCTGACAGGCGGCTCTCCGAACGGTCCTTGTCCTCCCATGCCGCTATTTCCAGTATCCGTTTCCTGGAATCCAAGCTCAGTACGGTATCATTGGACACAAGACGGCAGAAATATTCCCAGTTCTCGGGGATATGCCTTGTCCTGACAAGACTGTCCTCGAGCTGGCTGTTGCCTGCAAGTATATATTCTCTGACAGACCTCGACCTGGCTTCCGCAAGCCTGCCGTTGTACCCGATCCTCCCCTCCGGAGAGCAGGACGCCGTCACCACAATCGAATCAAGGATGAGGTCGTGCCTCGAATAAATGTCATTGAAGCATCTTCTGATCCTTCCAAGCTCGGCAGCATTGCCTTCATGCAGGGAATCCAGCACATGGCTTCCTTGCCCGAAATCAAGGAATGCGTCAGTATTGTCCGTCACCACCCTGTCTACAATCCTGAACAGGTAACGAGGGGTGTTGTCCGCCAGGGATGACAATGAACTCACATAAAATGTAAGCCTCTCCGGTGAAGGCATTCCCGCCACCTTTTCCCCATCACGGTAGACAACACCGTCAAGGCTTACATAAAGCTTTCTCAGGCCCGGAGCTGACGCCATCTCATGAGTATATCGGTACACAAGGCTGCCGTCCCCGGCCGTCATCACGGTATCAAGGCTTACACTGCCGTCAAAAGGCGACCTGACAAATTTGCGGAACATGCTGTCCTTGTTTTCCATCTTCCACCTGTTCCTCCTTTTGAGGCCATGTTTCGTATAATGTGCAAGCGCAGCCCTCTGATCCACTCCGAATAGATTCTCCGCCTCCGGGTCCGGGACTACGGAAGTGTCGTTCTTCATGGCGAACGTTTCAGGAAAATACCGCTCTATGAATTTCTCAAGCTGGTCCTGCCGGATGAATACCGTACTGTCCTGGATTATCGATTCCAGGAACATCCTGTACCTTTCATATCCCCTGAGCTGCCTTTTCCTGTATGCCTGTCCCGTGATGAACAGCGGGTCAAGCCTTGCGGAGATATCCCCGGCCTCTATTTGCGGATAAAACCTCAGCTGACAGTCCGAGGTGACAAGAGCCTTGGGCACAGAGACATCGAAAGTGAGGGAGATACGTCCCGCCCTCTCAGCTATATTCCTGAACCGGGCCACCACCCTGGATGCCTTTATGACATCTGTCGCTATCATCTCACCTGTCTTGCTGTCACGTATTGCATTCATTATCAGCGGCCCGTCCTGTGTCCTGACAGAATCCACCCGCTCAGCGGCGGTATCGGCATCCTCCTCCTGGCCTTCCTGGTCGTCCGGCAGGAGAAGGGCCGGCAGCCCTGCAGCAGTACCGAGATCCTGATACACGCGCAGCGATGAGCACGACATCAGAAGACACGGGACAGCCAGGACGACTGCCTTTAATATTTTCATATCAGAACACATAGACCAGAGACAATAATATTTCATTCGGAAGGATGAAGCCTTTGGTGCCTGTTTCCATAGTCAGGCCGCAGGAGGGACATTCATATACGGTATACTGTCTGACCCCTGTCCAGAATCCGATACCGAACTCAAGATTCAGATTCGGATGCAGCATGTAGGAATAGCCGGCAGAGAAACCGAGTCCGTAGCTGTCGCCTTCTTCCGTCCGGCTGGAAATTATCCCTCCGGTATTGTATTCCTTGTACTTGGCCTTGGCAGCCACCCACCATCCGGAGAATATATGCCATGGCCACATCCTTACCCCAAGCTCGTATGACTGCTGTCTGTTCTGCATCTGCGTGCCCTTCTCCCGCAGCCTGAATGTAAAAGGATTCAGTTTGGCCCCGGCATTTACGCTCCAGTGACGCGCCACGCCGTATGACGCCTCCACATTCAGTGTCGCGAAATTGGCGTAGTCAAGCATATTGGTCGACAGCGAGAAACGCCGTGCGTCCACACCGCATGCTCCGGCAGCAGCCAGCAGCGACACCGTTATCATTGTCATAATACGTTTCATATCATCTGGTTGTAATCGGATTTAGTCGGAATCACATTGTCTGTCAATCACCTGTACCTGAAAAAGACCTGTTCGATCATCCCGGCTTTCGACGGATGCTGCAGAGTGAGCCTGCCCTGCAATGCGCTGATATCGGTGACATCGGACTGCATGGCCGCAAGGAAATCCGCCTTGCGGAACCCCCTGTCATCCAGGTAGCGGAATATCTGCGGACAGAACCAGTAGCTTGTACCGAACTGAGGGACAGGTCCTCCGTAACGTTCCTGGTACATTACGCTTTCCATATAATAGGCCCACATTTCTCCGATCTCGCAATATCCTGCATATCTGCCTGATCCGTCACCATATGTCATGCCGCCCATGGTCACGTATGAAGTAAGTATATATTCGACATAACGGTTCCAATAGTCCAGCCCCACCTGGGAAAAATGGCTGCAATGGGCCAGTTCGTGGCACACGGCCCGGTACACGTCACTGTAATCCTGCATGTTCTCGGTTCCGATGGTCACGTCCGGGGCAAAAAATGCTATCAGAGACGCGAAATAGCCGAGAAAATCCTTGACCAGGGAATGTGACACGCCCACCTTGTGGTGTAGCATCACTGCACTGCTTGCTTCGAGCCTGGAAAGCAGCCATATCCTCAGGTCTCCGGGAGGAAGGGTCAGGTCCATATCCTCTGCGGCACATCTCGAAATATAGTCGTATGCAGCATTGTTCACGGCGGAACGCAGGAAGAGGGTGCGGTCTGAATTCCTTGTTATCGTCACGTCAAGCCCTTCCGCAGGGCCTTTGCCCAGGGCGGAAGCGGAAGCAGGCTGCAGAATCAGGTTGAATCCGATGGCGAAGCCCTTCTCATTCTTGAACACAAGACGGTACTTGAGATTCGCGGAAAAGGTCTTGGGTATCGTATAGTAGCCGTCACGGTCGGTATAGGTATTGGAAAACTTCACAAACGTATTGCACCTCACTCTCACCCCGGCCAATCCGACCGGCTTGCCTCCGTATGCCTCTTCATCCACAATCGTTATGCGACCGGACGGATGCACCTTGCCGGCTTTCGTTTCAGGCAGTACCATGCCGCCGTTGCCGGAGAGCCGGTAGGCTTCGCATTCCACGGCTGTCCAGTCTATCCCGTCCGCACTTTTCGCATCCGGATCTGTCTCTGTAATGAAACATTCGTCAAGTATTTCATACTCCACATCCGGAAATTCATATCCGTCCGGAACCACCGCATACTGCCAGGTGTACCCGTCATCACCCAGCGAGGGATCATGATAATAATCCCCGTCCACCAGAATCTCGTAGTCCACCGGATAATCGACAAGATCAAGCCCCATTGATGTCAGGGTCTCGAACTCTTCCTCATTGCGCGGAAGGAAGCGTACATACAGGTGTGTGGTCTTCACCTCGTTCCTTGACTTCGTAGGATAGAGGGACACGAAGGCATCCCTCATATTCTCGGTCGTATAAGGATTGTCCAGTTTGTCTCCGAGCACTATCATTCCATGAGACACCTCCCCACCTTCCAGGACTGTTCCGGTCCAGTCCCGGCCCCCGGGGACATCCGCCACCGGAGCCGGGCCCTTGCTGCAAGCCGCCAGCATTGCAGTCAAGGCAATTAATCCAGCCAATCTGCCCATATCTTGAAATTTTTCACGGAGCCTGAAGCATCCGCAATGTTCACGCTGCAAAAGTAGATTCCGGTATCCGTGTTATGAAAGATTAAATGTTTAATTTCAAAAAAACGGCTGCAGGCATTCCAGAGGCACTTTTCAAGACATTCGGAAAGATTATCCGTTCAATCCGGTATCTTTCGGATTTTTTGTTTAACTTTGCGCGCGATTTCAAAATTCGGTAACCAAAAAAATATTCATTGTCATGAATTTCATCTTGTTGGTTGTTGTAATACTCATTGCTATCATAATGGTAGCTGCAGCGGTAGGTATAGCGAAAGCCATTGCACCGCGCTCCTACAATCCCCAGAAAAGCGAGCCTTACGAATGCGGAATCCCGACCAGGGGCAAATCATGGATGCAGTTCAAGGTGGGATATTACCTGTTTGCAATCCTTTTCCTCATGTTCGATGTGGAGACTGTGTTCCTGTTCGCATGGGCGGTAGTCGTGCAGGATCTCGGGCTGTACGGACTTGTCAGCGTGCTGTTTTTCCTGCTGATACTTGTGCTCGGACTTGCATACGCCTGGAGAAAAGGCGCTCTTGAATGGAAATAACAAGCGGTATTATATTTTATTATGAAGAGAAACGTCAACATCAAGTCGATGAAATATGAAGATTTCAACGACAACGAGTATATCGAAGAGATGCTGAAGGAGCTCCGTGAAAACGGCACCAACGTGATAGTAGGCTGTCTCGATGACGTGATAGAATGGGGCAGGAGCAACAGTCTCTGGCCTCTGACATTCGCCACAAGCTGTTGCGGCATAGAGTTCATGGCCATAGGTGCGGCAAGATATGACTTCGCAAGGTTCGGCTTTGAGGTGGCGCGTTCGTCCCCTCGCCAGGCGGACTTCATCATGGTGGCCGGTACCATCACGCACAAGATGGCTCCTGTACTGAAAAGGCTCTACGACCAGATGGCGGATCCGAAATATGTGGTGGCCACAGGCGGCTGCGCCATAAGCGGAGGTCCTTTCAAGAAGTCCTACCATGTGGTGGACGGTGTAGACAAAATCATACCTGTGGACGTATACATTCCAGGCTGTCCTCCAAGGCCGGAGGCAATGCTGTACGGACTCATGCAGCTCCAGCGCAAGGTCAAGGCACAGAAGTTCCTCGGCGGCATAAACAAGGGTGTCAGCGAGAAAGAATACGAAAGGCTCATGCGTGCCGACACAAACACGTCCGAAGATTTCAAGGATTATGATGAATCCGGTCTTGCATGACACGTACAGGACGGCAACAGACATATCCTATCATTGAAACCGCTAAGGAATATCAGAATATGGACAATACTACAGATATCAAATCAAGACTGGCTGCCTCGGGAGCTGAATGGTCTGACAAGGGTGAAGGGCTATACAAGGTCCCGGTATCCTCATTCAGGGAAGTGGCGGAATTCCTGAGGAAAGAGGGAGGTTTCGACTTCCTGCGCAGCCTTACGGGCATGGACTGGGGAGAAGAGGGCCTCGGCTGCGTGTACCATCTGGAAAACACGGCCACAGGGGAAAACATAGTCGTCTCCACCGCTGATCCCGACAGGGACGAAGCCACGCTTCCTTCCGTACATGATCTCTGGAAAGGAGCCAATCTCAATGAAAGGGAGGCGTATGACTTCTTCGGAATCAAGTTCATAGGGCATCCTGACCTGAGAAGGCTCTTCCTGAGGGATGACTGGAAAGGATATCCGCTCCGCAAGGATTATGACGCTTCACTGAATCCGCTGAACATGGAGAACGAGATCTCGGACGATGAGGCGCCGAGCTACGAACTCACCAAGGACGGCAGCTATATTCTCAAGAGACACCCTCTGTTCAACGAGGAGGAATATGTGATCAATATCGGTCCCCAGCATCCTGCCACACACGGCGTGCTGCGGTTCTGCGTATCGCTCGAAGGCGAGACCATCAAGAAGATAGACCCTCACTGCGGATATATCCACAGGGGCATAGAGAAGCTCTGCGAGACAAGCACATATCCGCAGACTCTCGGCTTCACGGACAGGCTCGACTACCTCGGTGCCATGCAGAACAGACATGCGCTGTGCATGTGCATAGAAAAGGCCATGGGACTGGAGGTATCGGAACGCATCCAGTATATCAGGACAATAATGGACGAGCTGCAGAGAATCGACTCCCACCTTCTTTTCGCATCCTGCCTGGCACAGGACATGGGAGCCCTGGAAGTGTTCTTCCTCGGGTTCAGGGACAGGGAGAAGGTACTGGAGATTCTGGAGCAGACTACGGGAGGCCGGCTAATACAGACCTACAACACAATCGGCGGGGTCCAGGCCGACATACATCCGGAATTCGTGAAGAAGGTGAAGGAATTCATCGTATACATGAGGTCGAAACTGGATGAATACCACAAGATATTCACAGGCAACATCATCGCCCGTGAAAGGCTGATCGGCACCGGTGTGCTGTCACGGGAGGATGCAATATCCTTCGGTGCTACAGGCGGTACGGGAAGGGCGGCCGGATGGGCATGCGATGTAAGGAAACGTCACCCTTACGCCATGTACGGCAAGGTGGACTTCAAGGAGATCGTATTCACCGAGGGTGACTGCTTCGCCCGTTACATGGTCAGGATGAAGGAGATAGAAGAGAGCCTCAAGATCATTGAGCAGCTCATAGACAATATTCCGGAAGGCGAGTACCAGATGAAGGTGAAGCCTGTCATCAAACTCCCGGAAGGAAGCTGGTATTCTGCCGTGGAAGGAAGCCGCGGGGAATTCGGGGTATTCATCGAAAGCCACGGGGACAAATACCCGTACAGGGTCAAGTTCCGCTCGACGGGCCTGCCGCTGGTGTCATGTGTGGACACGATATCCAGAGAGTCCAAGATCGCAGACCTGATCGCCATAGGCGGTACACTTGACTACGTAATTCCGGATATTGACAGATAAAAGCAAGACAGAATATGTTTGATTTCGGTATAATAACTAACTGGATACATACACAGCTGACGTCGCTGATGCCTGAAGGTCTCGCCATATTCCTCGAATGCGTAATCATAGGAATATGCCTCCTGCTGCTGTATGTGCTGATTGCCATCATCATGATATACATGGAGCGCAAGGTCTGCGCCGCTTTCCAGTGCCGTCTCGGGCCTACCAGGGTCGGTCCATGGGGAAGCATACAGGTGATATGCGACGTGTTCAAGATGCTGACCAAGGAGATCATCACCATAAGGCATTCGGACAAGATGCTGTACAACCTTGCGCCGTACATTGTAATCATAGCGTCCGTGATGGCCTTTGCCTGCATCCCCATCAGCAGGGGACTTGAAATACTCGACTTCAATGTCGGGATACTCTTCTTTATGGCGGCGTCGTCAATCGGGATAATAGGCATCCTGCTCGCCGGATGGAGCTCCAACAGCAAGTTCTCGCTGATCGGAGCGATGAGAAGCGGCGCGCAGATGATCAGCTACGAGCTGTCAGTGGGACTTTCCATCCTGACTATCGTGGTACTTACCGACACGATGCAGTTCTCGGAGATAGTGATGAGGCAGGCCGACGGCTGGTTCATCTTCAAGGGACATATCCCTGCCCTGATCGCATTCGTGATATACCTTATCGCAGGCAACGCCGAGGTCAACCGCGGACCGTTCGACCTTCCCGAGGCGGAGTCCGAGCTTACGGCAGGATACCACACGGAATATTCCGGAATGCACTTCGGTCTGTTCTATGTGGCGGAATTCGTAAACCTGTTCATCATCTCAAGCATCGCCGCCACCGTGTTCCTCGGAGGATGGATGCCGCTGCATATACCAGGGCTTGACGGGTTCAACGCCGTCATGGATGCCATTCCGGGCTTCATCTGGTTCTTCGCCAAGGCATTCTTCGTGGTATGGCTGCTCATGTGGATCAAATGGACCTTCCCGAGGCTCAGGATTGACCAGATACTTACCCTTGAATGGAAATATCTGGTGCCGATAGGGCTTCTCAACCTGCTTCTGATGGTCATTGTCGTAGTATTCAAACTGCATTTTTAGTCATGGTCAAGTATATAAAAGGTATTTTTCAAGGCCTCGGGTCTCTCCTGACAGGCATGATGGTGACATTCAAGGAATTCTTCACCAAGAAAATCACCGAGCAGTATCCTGAGAACAGGGCTGTGCTGAAAATGAACGACAGATTCTGCGGGGAGCTGACAATGCCGCACGACAGCGACGGCAGCAACAAATGCATCGCCTGCGGACTCTGCCAGATGGCGTGCCCCAACGGGTCGATAAAGATTACATCCGAAATGGTCACCGATCCAGAGACCGGCAAGTCAAGGAAACATCTCGTGAAATATGAATATGACCTCGGTTCGTGCATGTTCTGCCACCTGTGCGTGAATGCATGTCCTCACGATGCCATCAAGTTCTCCACAAGTTTCGAGCATGCCGTGTTCACAAGGAGCAAGCTCGTCAAAACCCTGAACAAGCAATAGTCATGAATATAACACTTGATTTGATCGTATTCGCCGTACTCGCGCTGTTCATTGTCGTGAGTTCGGTACTGGCTGTCACCACCAAAAGGATACTCAGGGCGGCCACCTATCTCCTGTTTGTCCTGATCGGGACTGCAGGTATCTACTTCCAGCTCAACTATTCATTCCTCGGTGCAGTACAGCTGCTTGTCTATGCAGGAGGCATCACGGTTCTTTACGTGTTCTCCATACTGCTTACCTCAAGCGAGGGTGACCAGGCAGAAAAGCTGAAGAAGGGCAAGTTCATAGCCGGACTTGTCGCCACGGTCGCCGCAATGGGCATCTGCCTCTTCGTCATGCTCAAACACCAGTTCCTCAACCAGGTCTTCGAGCACGGAGAACTTCCCGTCAAGGAAATAGGCTCGGCCCTGATGAGCACGGAGAAATACGGATATGTGCTCCCGTTCGAAGTGATAAGCGTGCTCCTGCTCGCCTGTATAATCGGAGGCATCCTGATTGCCAGAAAAAGATAAGGAGGATTTCAGATGGTACAAATGGAATATTACCTGATCGTCTCCACAATAATGATGTTCGTGGGCATATACGGCTTCCTGACCCGCAGGAACCTTCTCGCCATGCTGATTTCAGTGGAGCTCATACTCAACTCTGTCGACATAAATTTCGTGGTATTCAACCGCTTCCTCTTCCCGGGACAGCTTGAAGGATTCTTCTTCAGCCTGTTCGCCATAGGTATAAGTGCGGCGGAGACTGCAGTGGCTATAGCCATCATCATCAACATCTACCGCAACATGCGCAATATCCAGGTCAAGAATCTGGACAAGATGAAGTGGTAAAACAGTGAATATATAGAATATGGAATATACAGTTTTGATACTTCTGCTCCCGTGCCTGAGCTTCCTGCTCATAGGCCTGCTCGGGACCAGGCTCAGACCGGTGGCCGCGGGTGTTTTCGGCACCGTTGTGACAGGCATCGTGGCTGCACTCAGCTACCTGACAGCATTCCTTTATTTCGGAGCCGGGAGAAATGCCGACGGCATCTTCCCGGAGCAGATACCGTGGAATACCGAGTGGCTTCCGTTCGGCGGCAACCTCCATATCGATCTCGGCATCCTTCTGGACCCGATCTCGGTGATGATGCTTGTGGTGATATCCACGGTCTCCTTCATGGTACACATATATTCATTCGGCTACATGAAAGGAGAGACCGGTTTCCAGAGATATTATTCGTTCCTGTCGCTGTTCACGATGAGCATGCTCGGACTGGTGGTGGCCACCAATATCTTCCAGATGTATATTTTCTGGGAGCTCGTGGGAGTCAGCTCATACCTGCTGATCGGGTTCTACTACACCAGAAAAGAAGCCATCGCTGCATCCAAGAAGGCGTTCATCGTGACCAGGTTCGCCGACCTCGGCTTCCTGATCGGTATTCTGATATACGGCTTCTACACCGGGTCATTCTCATTCACTCCGGATGCTTCCGTCATAGGCACAGCCAAGATATTCCTTCCGCTCGCCCTCGGTCTCATGTTCATCGGAGGTGCCGGCAAGAGTGCAATGTTCCCTCTGCATATTTGGCTGCCTGACGCAATGGAGGGTCCTACACCTGTTTCTGCACTCATTCACGCGGCGACTATGGTCGTGGCCGGAGTCTATCTGGTGGCAAGGATGTTCCCGCTTTTCATAGGATATGCTCCCGAAGTACTGCACATCACAGCCTATGTGGGCGCCTTCACGGCCCTGTATGCGGCAGTCGTGGCCTGCGTGCAGAGCGACATCAAGAGGGTGCTGGCATTCAGTACCATATCCCAGATAGGTTTCATGATAGTGGCTCTCGGCGTCTGCACATCGGCAGACCCTCACGAGGGAGGACTCGGATACATGGCATCCATGTTCCACCTTTTCACACATGCAATGTTCAAGGCCCTGCTCTTCCTCGGCGCAGGATGTATCATACATGCCGTGCACTCCAACGAGATGTCTGCGATGGGCGGACTCAGGAAATACATGCCGGTGACGCATGTCACATTCCTTGTGGCCTGCCTTGCCATAGCCGGAATATGGCCGCTGAGCGGCTTTTTCTCCAAGGATGAAATCCTGGCAGCATGCTTCAACTTCAGCCCTGTAATGGGATGGGTGATGACATTCATCGCAGGACTTACCGCATTCTACATGTTCAGGCTCTACTACAACATCTTCTGGGGCAACGAGAACAAGGAACTGCATGCCGAGCACAGACCGCACGAGGCTCCGCTCACGATGACAATCCCTCTCATATTCCTCGCTGCCGTGACTCTCGTTGCCGGATGGATACCTTTCGGGGAATTCGTCAGCAGCAACGGCCAGGCCTACCACATCCATATTGACTGGGGAGTGGCGGCGACAAGCCTCTGCGTGGCAGCTGTCGGAATAGCTCTTGCCACATGGATGTACATGCGCGAAGACAGGAAAGTGGCCGACAGTCTTGCTACCCGTTTCAGCGGGCTGCACAAGGCCGCATACCACAGGTTCTATATCGACGAAATATACCAGTTCGTCACGCACAAGATCATATTCGCATGCATCAGCACTCCTGTAGCATGGTTCGACAGGCATGTCGTGGACGGTTTCATGAACATGCTTGCATGGATTTCCAACAAGCTCTCCTGGGCAATCAGGGGAATGCAGAGCGGATATGTCCAGAAATACGGTATATGGTTCCTTGGCGGAGCACTCGGACTTACAGTCGTGCTTCTGCTGATTTGAGTCCTGTCTTAAAATCAATTGAAACAAAAATAGAGATATGAATATATTGTCACTTTTCCCGGCAATTCCGGTGCTGATGATGCTCGGACTTTGGATCTCCAGGAACACCAGGCAGATACATGCGGTCATGGTGACCGGTGCATCCCTGCTCCTCGGTCTTGCCATTGCCCTTGTATTCGTATATCTCGGGATGAGGGCCGACGGGCACACATCGGAGATGCTGCTGACAGACAGTTTCGTATGGTACAAGCCGCTGAATATCGAATATGCAGTGGGCGTGGACGGTATATCCGTGGCCATGATACTGCTTTCTGCCATCATAGTGTTCACCGGGACATTCGCATCCTGGAAAATGGAAACGGATGTCAAGGAATTTTTCCTCTGGTTCTGCCTTCTGAGCGTCGGAGTGTTCGGCTTCTTCATTTCAGTCGACCTGTTCACGATGTTCATGTTCTATGAGGTGGCGCTCATACCGATGTACCTTCTTATCGGCGTGTGGGGCACCGGACGCAAGGAATACTCTGCGATGAAGCTGACCCTCATGCTCATGGGCGGTTCTGCACTCATACTGATAGGCATACTCGGCATATATTTCGGAGCTGGAGCCACTACAATGGACATCACCGAAATAGCTGCACTGCACAATATACCTGTGGAGATGCAGAAGATATGGTTCCCTATCATATTCATCGGCTTCGGAGTCCTCGGGGCGCTGTTCCCGTTCCACACATGGAGCCCTGACGGTCATGCATCCGCACCTACCGCAGTGTCCATGCTCCATGCCGGCGTGCTGATGAAGCTCGGAGGCTACGGATGCTTCAGGATAGCCATGTACCTCCTTCCTGAGGCAGCACAGGAGCTGAGCTGGATATTCATCATACTGACCACGATATCAGTAGTGTACGGAGCATTCTCGGCCTGCGTCCAGACGGACCTGAAATATATCAACGCATATTCATCCGTATCACACTGCGGGCTTGTGCTCTTCGCCATCCTCATGCTCAACCAGACTGCCGCTACGGGAGCCGTGCTCCAGATGCTTAGCCACGGTCTCATGACAGCCCTGTTCTTCGCCCTGATAGGCATGATATACGGACGCACGCACACGAGGGATATCAGGCAGCTCAGCGGTCTGATGAAGATAATGCCGTTCCTTTCCGTATGCTACGTCATCGCAGGACTTGCAAACCTCGGTCTTCCGGGACTGAGCGGCTTCGTGGCGGAGATGACCATATTCAACGGCGCCTTTTCTGTCAATGACACGTTCCACCGTGTCGTGACAGTGATCGCCTGCACATCGATAGTCATCACGGCTGTCTACATACTCCGTCTCATAGGGAAGATACTTTACGGCACTTGCACGAACCCGGAGCACCTGAAGCTCACTGACGCCACATGGGATGAAAGACTGGCGGTAATCGTGCTCATAGTGGCCATAGCAGGACTCGGACTTGCACCACTCTGGATGAGCAATATGATAAACGACAGCGTATTACCTATAATCTCACATATTTGGAACTGATATGGACTACTCAGCAATATTTTCATATATGTACACTGAAATCGCCCTCGTAGGGGTGATTGTGGCGGCCCTGGTCTATGACCTTGCCGCAGGAAAGAAAGGAAGACAGGCCTTCCACGGTGTGATGTGTGCCCTTCTCCTGCTTTTCATAGCCGGGACAGTATATCCGTACCACAAGGAGACTGCAGAAGTATTCGGCGGCATGTATGTCTACAATCCAGTATACGGCATAGTGAAAAGCATACTTGCAATAGGCACACTGATAGTGTTCCTGCAGTCGGATACCTGGATCAGGAAAGAAGATACGGAATTCAAGCGCGGGGAATTCTACGTGCTCACCCTCTCCACCCTGCTGGGTATGGACTTCATGATCAGCGCAGGACATTTCATGATGTTCTTCATCGGTCTTGAGCTGGCATCAGTGCCGATGGCATGCCTCGTGGCATTCGACAAATACAAGCACAACTCGGCCGAGGCCGGAGCAAAGTATATCCTCAGCGCGCTTTTCGCGAGCGGACTGATGCTCTACGGCATTTCATTCCTGTACGGCACCGCCGGGACGCTGTATTTCGATGACATGGTAGCCGGCATAAACGGCAGCGCACTCCAGATCATGGCTCTCGTGTTCTTCTTCACAGGGCTTGGCTTCAAGATTTCGCTCGTACCGTTCCATCTGTGGACAGCGGATACATACGAAGGTGCGCCGACATCCGTGACATCATACCTCTCCGTGGTCTCCAAGGCTGCGGCAGCATTCTCGCTGATGATAATACTCATGAAAGTGTTCGGACCGATGTCTGAATACTGGCAGACGCTTCTGTACATTGTGATTGTGCTCAGCATCACTATCGCCAACCTGTTTGCGATAAGGCAGAAGAACCTGAAGCGTTTCCTGGCGTTCTCGTCAATTTCGCAGGCCGGATATATCATGCTGGCCGTGATAAGCGGCACGCCATACGGGATGACTTCGCTGATTTTCTATGTTCTTGTCTACATGGTAGCCAACCTGGCGGCATTCGGTGTCATATCGGCGGTAGAACAGAACAGTGGCGGCAAGGTCGGAATGGATGACTACAACGGTCTGTACCGGACAAATCCAAAGCTGACTGTCATAATGACGCTGGCGCTCTTCTCGCTGGCCGGAATTCCTCCGTTTGCAGGATTCTTCTCCAAATTCTTCATTTTCGCGGCAGCATTCGAGCAGGGCTTCCATGTCCTGGTGCTGATCGCCCTCCTGAACACGATAATATCACTCTATTATTATCTGCTCGTGGTCAAGGCGATGTTCATCACACCGAATGACTCCCCTATCCCTGCATTCCGGAGCGACAACAGCACAAGGCTGAGTCTCCTGCTATGCCTGGCAGGAATAATGGCTCTCGGTATCGTCAGCTCGGTATTTGACGGCATCAATCTCTATGCTTTCGGGATGTAAGTTCCGGATGCCTTTGTCAATTACTACACACTTTAATGAGGGGCTGTATCAAAATGAATGTTTTGATGCAGCCCCTTTAAGGTGTGTAAGAATTAACGTGAATTCGATGAAATGAATGGAATGAATTTCATAGAATTACCTCTATAGAGGACGAAGTCCGGCGTAAGTTCTCCCCTACGCAGGGGAGAATTTAAGAGGGGTGACACGAAAAAGGAAAGGGATTTCGAAGAAATCGTAACGTCAGTTCGACGGAATCTCTGATATTGAACAGAATAATTCGTCGAACTGACGTTAAGAATTAGCAAAATGCAAGGCATTGAGGATGAGGGCGACAGGAGTTTACTGAAGTAAATGACTTAGCCCGAATTCCGAAAATAACGCAGCAGTTTGCAATTATGACACAACGTCCTCAAACATTTTTCTTCGAAAAGGAATTCCTTCCTATGACACATCGTCTTTTCTGACGACGGAGAGAATCAATAATAATTCACGGTACACTGCTCAATGTCGGAAAGCACAGTGTTTGCAAGACGGCTCACCCCGAAGCGGAGGAGACTCTTGTCAAGCCATTCCTTGCCGAGTATCGTGGAGACAATCGAATAATAGCAGACAGCGTCCAAAGAGGTGGATATGCCTCCGGCAGGCTTGAAACCTACCTTCCGTCCCGTCTTCTCATAATATTTGGCAATGCACTGGCACATCACGTATGCAGCCGCAGGAGTGGCGTTTACACTCACCTTTCCGGTAGAAGTCTTTATGAAATCCGCACCAGCCTCCATTGCGAGAAAAGACGCCCTGGCTATAAGTTCATGTTTGAGAAGCAGGCCTGTCTCCAGAATCACCTTGAGAGTGACACTGCGTCCCTGTGAGGCGGCGACCCTGTCCACGGTCTCGCGTACAGCCTTGATCTCGTCAGAAGCCGCATCATAGTCCTCTGAAAGGAAAGCGCTGAGGGAAAGGACTATATCCACCTCGTCCGCACCTTCCTGCACAGCAAGTTCACACTCTTTCAGCTTGACTTCCAGGAAGCTCTGGGATGACGGGAAACATGCCGACACTACAGTGACATGCACATCAGGACAGGTTCTGGCAGCCTTGACCGTGGCCGCGAAATTCGGATAAACACAGATCGATGCAGGCAGTGGATAAGCCGGATAAGCATCCTTGAAGGCATTCACCTTCTCCACCATCCTTGTGATGGATGCAGGAGTGTCTTCCGTCTTGAGTGAAGTCAGGTCTATCATTGAAAGGCAGTCCTTGAGGACTTCGGGAGACAGCATGCTGTCAGCATTCTTGACTATAATCTCCAGCCCGTGGTCAATAGCGACCTTGTCAGGACAATAATCGTACTTTTTCAACAAATCGGTCATATTCATTCCTTGATTTTAGAGTCAATAATTATAGTGACTGGTCCGTCATTCAACAGTGACACCTTCATATCAGCACCAAAAATACCTTTTCCGACGGACTTTCCCAAATGGTTTTCAAGCGAACGGCAGAATTCTTCATACAAAGGCTCTGAAACAGCCGGTCTTGCAGCCCTGATATAGGATGGACGGTTGCCTCTGGCAGTAGAGGCATAAAGAGTGAACTGGCTTACCGACAGTATGTCCCCGCCACAGTCCCTGACAGAAAGATTCATCACTCCATCCGCGTCATCGAATATCCTCAGGGCGCATATCTTCCTCGACATCCACTCTATGTCATCCACGGTGTCGCCGTCCTCGAACGCAGCCAGCACCAGCAGTCCGGGTCCTATCTCTGACCTGTAGCCTTCCGCCGGGACATGAACGGATGCCTCCCTTACCCTCTGTATCACAGTCCTCATCGCCTACCCCCTTATCTGGACAAGGAATCCCTCTTCGCACAAAGGACGCACAAGCCGCTCCATTTCCTCCACCGGGAACTTGACAAGATCCTTCTCCGGCGTCTCCCTGTCCAATGTGTAGACCATGATCTCACGTGGTTTCAGACGACGGACGATATCCATCCACCCGCACAGATTGGCCTGGGCGGAAGTATCGAATGAAGGAGATCTGAAAAACATGGTCTGGAGCACGAAATCACCGTCAAACCCGGCCAGGCCGGAAATTATGCGGCCAATATCATAGTGCCCTGAAGGTCTGTTGACTACCGCCACTCCGCCGTCAGTCGATGCATCCAGCTTCATGATAGGATTGTCCACCTTGCGGAGGGCATTGAATATCCGCCCGTCAGTCACGGTAGTGGCATTGGATAGGACGGAGACTTTCGCATGCGGATAAAACCGGTCACGGAGCTCCAGAGTACGGTCTATGATCTCAGGAAAATGCGGATTCAGAGTAGGCTCGCCATGCCCTGAGAAAGTGATGGAATCTATGTGGACTTCCCTGTCCGCACACTCCCTGAGCTTGTTCTCGAGAGAGACAGCCACGTCTTCAACCCCCGGCATGCTTCTGTCACCGGTCCCGTCCTTGTTCCAGCCGCACTCGCAGTAAACACAGTCGAAGTTGCACAGCTTTCCGTTCTCCGGCAACAGGTTTATGCCAAGAGAAGAGCCCAGACGGCGGCTGTGTATGGGTCCGAAAGCTATATTGTGAAATCTAAGCATGTTATTGTAAACGTCATTCAGACGGATTATCATATTATCCTTTCCGAAACACTGTCTGCAGTCAGCCGTCCGCTGCCGGAGATTCCGCTGACAAGGACTATCCCGGGCTTTTTCCCGGGACTGATGGAGCCGAGTGTGCCGGTCTTCCCGAGGAAATCAGCCCCGTTGTATGTCGCCCAAGCGAGAATTTCGGCAAGCGGAACTTCCGGGAAAGCCTCCTGGATACAATACATCTCCCTGACAATGTCGAGAGTGTCATTGCTGGAAAGGGAATCTGTCCCCACCGTTATCCTCAGTCCGTTCTTCCGCATCAGCGGTACAGGAGGGAGTGCATTGTGTATGAAGATATTCGACAGCGGACATATTGCCCACCATACATTCTTCAGATACCCGAGAGTATAGTCAAGGGCCTCCTGTGTCAGGCAAACATTGTGGACGAGAAGGACATGTTCCTCAAACGGCGGTTCATGCACTTCACGCAGACGGTCGACGAAATACATCAGGGAAGGTTTTCCCGTGACCGGCGGAGTGCTGAGATGACGGCCTCTGTAATTGTCCGCCAAAGCTCCTGTCCCGGAGATCATAAGGTCCTCTTCCTCCTGGCTTTCTTCGGAATGATAGGACAGGAAACCGGCTGAAAGGCCCTCTGCAGATGCCGCAGTCACAAGCTCGGGACTCATGGTATAGCAGGCATGAGGCGTAGGGGCGGCATCCAGACCGTATTCACGTGCTTCTGCCGCAAGCTTCCTCACTCCGTCAATTACCTGTGCACAGTCCTGCGGCTCAGTACCGAACACCTCCAGGAATGTACGGGTGTACACGGGAGATGAAGACTTGAGAGCGAATGTCTCGTCGCAGTTGCTTATGTCAGCCATGGCTGAAACCCCCTGTCTCCACAGGGCATCCATCCACCTGGCAGCCTCGGCCTTGCGGTTTTCCACGGACGTGAAGTCACGCAATTCGTTGATCTGGTTTATGAAGCCTGACATGCCGCTGCCCTTGGAGAACTTCCCTTTCAGATGGGAAAGCTCCAGATGACAGTGGGAGTTCACAAAGCCCGGAACAAGAAGTCCCTTTCTGAAATCAGGCTCGGTCTCCGGATCCGGCGAGACCCCTGCACAGACGATTGTACCGTCCTCATTATACTCCACATATCCGTTCTCCACCAGGCCGCGATCCGGACCTGTATACAGATACTCTGCCGCTATTCTTTTCATTGGCAAATTCCTTCGTTAATCATTTTCCACGACAGCCCCGGCTACCGGCAAGGTGTCAGCCGTCGCTGTAGAATCCGCTATATCCGCAGCAATGCCGGTCTCGGACGTGTCCGGAGTGACGACAGTATCCTGCGGGAAATAGACCCTCCATCCGTCTTCAGGCCCGTCCGGCTCTGCAAGAGGCTTAAGGTCAAGTATAAAGTACTCGCCGCTGGCCCTGAAATAATCAAGGCTGTCCCTGTCTGCCAGCCGCGGATAGCCGTTCTCGAAAATCCATATCCTGCTGAAGTCGAATTCGTACGTGATGTCCGGTTCTGCAGCCTCAATGGCCCTTATCTTCCTGAGCTCGGCCTTATGGACATCCATTCTGTCCTCCAGCTCCAGCACAGTCTGTCTGAGTATCCTCGCGAAACGGTCCGGATCCTTTATATAATATTCCACGCTCGCCCTGTAGTCATCCGCGTCATAACCGTATTTCTCGAATACGGCTTCATACACCACGGTCGTGTCTGCGGTGCGGGAGGCCTTGTAATTCTGGCTTATCCACTGGTCAGCCACAAACATGTCCGCATAGATCTTCACCATCTTCTTCTTGGGAATCACTTTCGGTCCCCCGCTGCATGAAACCATCAGCGGGAGCCAGAGAAGGGCAAGCAGGACGGATAGGCGTGAAACAGACATGGCAGACTACCTCAATGTTGCACCGAATTCCCTTGAGAATGCATTGACAAGTCTTGTCATGATATTCTCCACATCCTTGTCTGTCAGAGTCTTCTCAGTGTCCTGAAGGACGAAGTTCAGCGCATACTGTTTCTTGTCTGACGGTATCTTGTCGCCTCTGTAGACATCGAAGAGGGATACACTCTTGAGCAGTTTCTTCCCTGTCCTGCAAGCACATTTATACAGGTCGGAATATGAGACGGATTCGTCAAGAAGAAGCGCAAGGTCTCTTCTCACCTCCGGATACTTGGGAAGTTCCGAATACTTGATCTTGTCCCTGCGTACCAGTTCATAGAGCTCCGGCCAACTTATCTCGGCTGCATATACAGGCTGCCTGATGCCGAACTGCCTGAGCCTTGCCGGGGCTATGACACCCATTACCGCCAGAGGCCGGCTGCTTCCCGGAAGGGTATAGACAAGGCCTTCCGAAAAGATGTCGGCAGGTGCCGGAGCGTACTCCATATTGTAGATATTGCCTCCGAACCTCCTGAACAGCAGCTCCAGATATCCCTTCAGGCAGAAATAGTCGCTCTTCTCCTGGCCTGTCCTCCATGATTTCGATCCAGGGCCTGACAGGAAGAGTGAGAATGCCGTAGACTCACTGTATGAATCGAGGGTCTTGCCGTCACTGCCCGGCTTGAACGAATAGACAGAGCCGTATTCGAAAAGCTTGAGGTTGTTCTCCTGACGGTTTATATTGTACGCTATGACCTCAAGTCCGCTCAGAAGCAGGGTCTGCCTCATCACATTCAGGTCAGAGCTGAGAGGATTCAGTATCCTGACGCACTTTTCTTCCGGGAATGTCTTCAGTCCGGAATAATATTCGGATTTCGTCAGGGAATTGTTCATGATCTCGTTGAAACCGTTTGCCGCCAGAAAATCAGAAATGGCATTGCGCACAAGCTCCGGCTCCGGCTTCACTGAAGGATTGACCGACATTCTCACGCCGGCAGGAAGTTCGATGTTGTTGTATCCGTAGATACGCAGTATCTCTTCGACGACATCACATTCCCTGTATACGTCTATCATATATGAAGGGGCGGCCACCCTGGCACCCTTGACTGCGCCGGAAGCATCATACTCCCTCGATATGAACTCGTATGAAAGATAGCCGAGGATACGTTCAATGACATCATGGCCGATTTTCTTTCCTATGAAAGACTCTATCCTGTCATAATCCAGGTCTATCACCTTCTTCTCTATCTTTTCAGGATAAAATTCCTGCATCTTCCCTACAACATGCCCGCCGGCCAGCTCACATATAAGGAGGGCAGCACGTTTCGCGGCATATTCAGCTATCTGAGGATCCGCCCCGCGCTCATATCTGAATGAGGCGTCCGTGCTGAGGCCGTGCCGCTTGGCGCTTTTCCTGATGGATACCGGATTGAAATAAGCGCTTTCAAGGAACACGTCCACCGTAGTGTCCGTAACGCCGGAATTCTCTCCTCCGAAGACTCCTGCCAGGCACATCGGCCTCACGGTATCGGCAATCATCAGGTCATTGGCAGACAATGTCCTCTCCACCCCGTCAAGGGTGACGAATTTCTCACCTTCGACAGCCCTGCGGACTATCACCTTGTTCCCTTCTATCCTGGAAGCATCGAAGGCATGAAGAGGCTGCCCTATCTCCATAAGCACAAAATTCGTGATATCAACCACATTGTTGATTGGTCTCAGGCCTATGGACAGAAGCTTCTTCTGAAGCCATTCCGGAGACGGGGCCACCTTGACATCCTTTATGGTGGTACCTGTATATCTCGGTGCGCCGTCAGGTGCCTGTACTTCTACCGGGATGGCGCCGTCTATCACGTCAGAAGATGTGCACATGCCCTCCGGACCCTCATGGAATGCGGAGACGTCAGGTATCTCAAGCGAGCACGGTATGCCGTTGAGCTTCAGGTAAGCATAGAGATCCCTCGCCACTCCTATATGCGAGGCGGCATCGACACGGTTCGCCGTAAGTCCTATCTCTATCACAGCGTCCTTCTCAAGTTTGAGATAATCCCTGGCAGGCGTACCAGGCACGGCGGCAGGGTCCAGTACCATTATGCCGTCATGCGACGTCCCGATGCCGAGTTCGTCTTCGGCGCATATCATACCGAAAGACTCCACTCCCCTGATCTTGGACTTTTTGATCTTGAAATCTCCGCCGAGGACAGTTCCGACCGTAGCCAGGAGGACTTTCTGTCCGGAAGCCACATTCGGGGCCCCGCACACCACCTGCAGCAGCTCCCCTTCACCGGTATTGAGCATTGTTACATGCAGATGGTCTGAATCCGGATGGTCATGGCATTCCACCACTTCCGCGACTATCACGCCGGCCAGGCCTCCCGGAATCTGCTCCACGTCCTCCACTGCATCCACTTCCAGACCTATCGATGTCAGCGCAGCCGCTATTTCTTCAGGATTAAGGTCACATTTAAGATAATCCTTAAGCCAATTGTAAGATACCTTCATATTTATAACTGTTTTATCTATTTCAAATCTTCCTTGGAGAAGAGTGAGTTCACGAATTCCTTCCTGTCGAAAACCTTCAGGTCATCCACACCCTCACCTATGCCCACAAACTTCACAGGCACCTTGAACTGGTCCACAATGCCTATGACCACACCGCCTTTTGCAGTCCCGTCAAGCTTGGTCACGGCAAGGGAAGTGACTTCCGTAGCGCGTGAGAACTCCCTGGCCTGCTGGAAAGCATTCTGTCCTGTGGAACCGTCGAGGACAAGAAGCACCTCATGCGGGGCATCGGGAATGACCTTGCGCATCACATTGCGTATCTTGGTCAGCTCGTTCATCAGGTCGATCCTGTTGTGCAGGCGTCCTGCCGTATCAATCAGCACAACATCAGCATTCCTTGCCACAGCTGACTTGACAGTGTCAAAGGCCACGGAAGCCGGATCGGCACCCATGCCCTGCTTGACAATCTCCACTCCGGCACGTTCTGCCCATATCGTGAGCTGGTCCACGGCAGCCGCCCTGAATGTATCCGCGGCGCCGAGCACGACTTTCTTTCCCTGGGCCTTCAGCCTGGCCGCAAGTTTGCCGATAGTGGTGGTCTTGCCCACACCGTTCACGCCTACGACCATGATGACATACGGTTTCTTCGAGAAATCGAAAGGAAGAGCCCCCGTATATGCATCTGTTGAGACATCTCCTGACACATTCAGCAGCTTGGCAATCTCGTCATGCAGCATGTCCACAAGCTCGTCGAATGAGACATACTTGTCACGCTCCACCCTGTCTTCCAGGTTGTCAATGATTTTCAAGGTAGTGTCCACACCCATATCTGTCGCGATCAAGGCTTCCTCTATCGCATCGAGAGTGTCGTCGTCAACCCTTGATTTGCCGATGACGGCCCTTGAAATGCGTTCGAAAAAGCTCCGTTTCGTCTTCTGGACACCTTTGTCAAATATTCCCATTGTAATTCAATTCCCGTTACAAATTTCCAAAGGTACGAAAATTAGACGGAAATACGAATAAAATGTTCTTTTACGTTGGCTCTGTACCGTAAAGTCAAATTCCCCCGCGGCCTGCCTCGAAACGGCCCTGGCCCTCATATTCGTCAAAACTCCATCGCTCACGCCACGGTATCGTGACTTTCCCGTCCTCAAAGGAAAAAGGCAGCCAGACATAGCGGGAATCCTCCAGGTCGGTCTTGTTCCACCTGTCGAACATGGCGATGTACATGTCTTTCTTGCCCATGACCTTCTGCACGAATGTGCTCTGGCTGTAGAATGTCTTGTCCGCGTCAGGACCGGTGCACGGATTGCCGATTACCGTCCACTTGCCCATGATTGAATCCGCCACGGCAAGTTCGGCCTGGTTCGGATCCCAGCCGCTGCAGCCCGACGACAGCATATAATATTTGCCGTCATGCTTGAATACGGCAGGGGCCTCGCGGCTCTTTTTGATGAAGTTCCGCGTGTACCTCCCCGTCGGCCTCAGATAATCGTCCGTCAGCTCGCTGATATACATTGTGGCGTTATGCTCGGACGAATAGAAATGGTAGGCCCGCCCGTCATCATCCACAAAGACAGTCTGGTCCCGGCTCATGGCCCCGTTGGGACGGAAACTGCCGAGATACGTGAATTCTCCTGTCGGGGAATCGCACACTGCCACACCAGCACATGCCTTGCTGTAGTCGGCACTGTCCACATGCATCCACATCACGAACTTGCCGGACTTCCGGTTATAGATGACCTTCGGACGCTCCAGGACATTGCCGGGATACAGGTCGTGCCCCTTGTCATCCCTGACCGCCGGAAGGACTATGCCCTCGAACTTCCAGTTCACCAGATTCTGCGACGAATAGCAGCTTACTCCCGTCACATCCGTACGGTAACACTCCCATGTGGCCCACTCCGGCAGGACTGTAGCGCCTTTCTTATACTCCCCGTACCAGTAGTATGTCCCTTCATGGTACAATATGCCTCCGCCATGGGCGTTTATCGGGTTGCCGTCGGTATCCTTCCATACCGTTCCCTGCACAATGTCCGCATCTCCCTGTCCCTGTGCACGTGCTGTCACGGCTCCTGTCAGGACAGTGACAGCCAAAGCAGCCATAATAAGAATATTCCCTGTCATCGTCGTTCTTCTTTGGTCATATTTTCAAATATAGAAAATGTTTTGGATTTTTCAGAAACAAGTTGTTCTCGAAAACCGTTGGCTCCTGCCCCAGGGAGAACGAACTTACCGCCTGTGGAGCGTAGAAAATATTGTTCCGGAAAAACGGGTTTTCCGCCCACTTTGAATTTAAAAATCCGCACTGTCTTTATCCCGAATCCGAAAAAAGAGCAGCAGCGGACATAAAAAAAGACGGCCAAAATACTTGGCCGTCCAGTATATTCTGTCAGAATCAGACAGGAATTACTTCTTAGCGAAGAAATCCTTCACTTTGTCTGCTTCAACAAGTTCCTCCTTGAACATGTAGGCTCCTGTCTTGGCCGACTTGTCCATACGGATGCACTTAACCATAGTCTTAGCGCCTGACTTGGCACTGAAGGTTGCGACTGCTTTCTTTGCCATAAATCAATCCTCCTGTTATTTAATCTCGCGATGAAGGGTCACTTTCTTGAGGTATGGATTATATTTCATACGCTCCAGACGCTGAGTAGTGTTCTTCTTGTTCTTGGTCGTGATGTATCTTGACATTCCAGGTACACCGCTTTCTCTCTGTTCAGTGCATTCCAATATTACCTGCACTCTGTTGCCTTTTGCTTTCTTTGCCATAACTCACTGAATTAAACGATGTCTATATACCCTTTCTGCTGAGCAGCCTTGACTGTAGCATCCAGACCATTCTTCATAATATTCTTCATACCCTTGCATGACACCTTCAGGGTGATGAAGCGCTTCTCTTCCTCAGACCAGAACTTCTTGGTCTTCAGATTGATAGCAAAAATACGCTTGGTGCGTTTCTTGGAATGTGAAACGTTGTTTCCAACCATTCTCTTTCTACCGGTAACTTGACAAACCTTTGCCATTGTATATAACTTTTTAATTTTTTCACTTTACGAGGGCTGCAAATATCGCTAAAATATTTCTATATTACAACATTTCAGACGAATTTTAAGAAGCGGCCCCATCTTATGTTCTTAGGGAAGGACTTATTCCTGTCCGTTGACAGCCAGATCACTACAGGCTTTCCGACGATATGGTCCTCTGGGACGAAACCCCAGTAACGCGAGTCGAGGGAATTGTGCCTGTTGTCTCCCATCATGAAGAAATAGTCCTGCTTGAAAGTATAGTCCGTGGCTTCCCTGCCGTTGATCAGGATTTTCCCGTCCGCCGTCTCTTCAAGGGTATTCCCCTCATAGGCAGTGATTATACGCCTGTAGAGCGGGAGGGTGAGGGAATCGAGGCTGACAGTCGCTCCTTTCTCAGGTATCCAGAGCGGGCCGAAATTGTCCCGCGTCCACTTGTAATCCTTCGAGAAAGGGAAGATGGTCAGATACGAATCCGGATCATCAGGAGGATATACATCTATGTTCTGCTCTACCGATACGACATTCGGATACTGGCGGACCTTCTCAAGCCTTTCGGCCGTAAGCGGCATGTACGGATATCCGGGAAGCTGCGGGTCATATCTCAGCTCTGCGGTATTCAGCCCCAGGGCATCCAGATTGACCGGATTGATTCTCTGCCCGTCCGTAATCACCTGATATGAACTCTGCACTCCAGGATAGACTTCCAGAGGCTCGGAATTCACATAGACAAGTCCGTCGCGAATTTCAAGAGAGTCACCGTGGACGGCGACGCATCTCTTGACATAATGGTCCTTCTTGTCCATCGGGCGGACCTTCACAGGCCCGTAATAGGAAATCACGTTCTCGCGCCCTATAGCCCTGCACATCGCATAGTAGTCTTCCGCAGGGAATTTGGTAAGCACCGTATCCCCGTTCGGAAAGCCGAATACGACATAGTCGCCGCGACGTACTTCCCTGAAGCCTTTCAGACGCCTGTAGTCACTCTGTATCAGCGTAGAGTAAGATTCCCTGCCGAATATGACATTATGCGTGAAAGGTATGGTCAGCGGAGTCTGGGGCACACGAGGCCCGTAGGTGAGCTTGCTCACGAACAGATGATCCCCTGTCATAAGGGAGCTTTCCATAGATGAAGAAGGAATCTTGAACGCCTGGAAAAAGAAAATATTGATGAAAGTGACGACAATCACTGCGAATATTATGGCATCAAGCCACTCGTTCACCGCGCTACGCTTCTCCCCTTCCTTGTATGTCTTCTTCCAGAAAGCCCACTTCACCTTCCTGGTGATGTGATGGTCGAAGATCACGACAAGACCAAGGAGCCACCAATAGTTTCCAAGCCAGATGACCCAAAGCAGATAGAGCAAAGCCCAGAATGAAAGCCTCACCCACCTGTTATGGTAAAATTCCTTCCAGCCCATTATTCAAAGAACTATTTTACAGAATTGATAATAGCCTCAAAAGCCTGAGGATTATTCATAGCAAGGTCTGCAAGCACCTTACGGTTGAGACCGATGTTCTGTTTCCCGATCTTACCCATGAACTGTGAGTAAGTCATGCCGTATTGGCGTGCAGCGGCATTGATTCTCTGGATCCAGAGTGCACGGAAATTACGTTTCTTGGTCTTGCGGTCACGGTAAGCATAAGTAAGACCTTTCTCGTAGGTGTTCTTTGCTACCGTCCAGACGTTTTTCCTGGAAAGAAAATAACCGCGGGTCCTCTTGAGGATTTTCTTGCGGCGTGCCCTTGAGGCAACTGAATTTACCGATCTTGGCATAAATTTAACTGTTTTATGGAGGCAGTG